>CAZAJU010000015.1:0-18262 GCA_964485455.1 uncultured Tissierella sp. | reverse complement strand
CATCTGACCTACCATCGGTTTATGGAAAAACACCATAAACCGGGTTAGGTCATTAAAAAATCCTTCGTGCCTATAAACACATATAAATATGTTCATAGGGACGAAGGATTAGATTCCGTGGTACCACCCTGATTACAGTTTAAAAAACTATCGCTTAAAGGTCTATTAACCTCTTACTCTGTAACGTGAGTCACGTGTCCATCTACTTGCTAAGCTTTAAACAGACATGCTCTGCAGTGAATATTACATACCAAATTCATTGCCGGCTTTCACCAATCCCAGCTCTCTAAAAATGAACCTCAATATCTTTCTCTGCATCAATGCACCAATATCATATTAAAAGAATGATAAACTATTTATAATTTTTTGTCAATATTTAATTTTGGGACAATCCGATGGTGACTTTATTCACTGAAGGGTTTATAATGAAAAAAAAGTTAAAGTTTCTTTCAAAAGGTTTAAGCACAAACTTAAATTTAAGTAACAGAAGAAATTGCATAGCAATTTCATCACACCACTGAAACGAGGCGGGTGATTATACACACCGCCTGTTGACTTGATAGATACCCGCCACCTAAATAAGCAGATAACCCAAATCTTTGATTTAGTGTTAGTCGCTTAGTATCTTCACCTAGAGGTGAGGGATATCTTCGCCTCGTTATAAAAAAGCTTCATCCAAATTAAAAGGAGTTGAATCTAATGATAGTCGAACTTAAAAATGTTTCAATTACAAGAAATTCAGTCTACTTACTTAAAGATATAAATTGGACCATCCATCAAGGTGAACATTGGGCTATACTGGGACTTAATGGAGCAGGTAAAACCACGCTTTTGAATATGATAAATGGTTATATATTCCCTTCTCAAGGTGAATTGAAGGTCCTTGGAAAGTCTGTAGGAAATTATGATATGAGAAAGCTTAGAAAATCTATAGGCTGGGTTAGTTCTTCTATTCAAGAGAAATTCCACGATTACAGTACGGCTATGGATATTGTTATCAGCGGAAAATTTGCTACAGTTGACCTTTATGATGATATCATGGATAAAGATCGTGAATATGCTAAGCACTGCCTAGCTAGACTAAATGCTACTGAACTTGCGGATAGAGAATATAGAACTTTTTCTCAAGGTGAAAAGCAGAGGGTTTTAATAGCCAGAGGACTAATGGCAGAACCAGAATTGCTTATACTAGATGAACCATGTACAGGCCTTGACATAATTGCACGAGAAAAGCTTCTTGAAATAATAAGGAATTTAAGCGAGGATAAAGATGCTCCAACCCTTATTTATGTAACCCATCATACTGAGGAAATACTGCCAAATTTCTCACATACCTTGCTACTAAGACGTGGAGAAGTTCACTCTGCAGGCATTACTGATGAAATCCTTACTAAGGAAAACCTATCAGATTTTTTTGAAACCCCTATAATATGCGAGAAATCCGGAGAAAGGGTATTGCTTCATTTAGATTATGATAGATAATCAGTAGAACAAAAAATGAAAAATTTGTTAGAGGATTAGGCTAAATAGATCCAGTTATGCTGGAATTTCCTTTTCCTCAACAAATTTTTATTAGACTTACTTATATTCCTTAATCAATTCTTCTAAAAGTTGGGCAGTTCTAGCCATAACAGGTCCGCAGCCCTTTACTTCATCTCTGTGTAATGGTTTAATCTCCTTGCACTCTATACTTCCAAATTCCTCTTGAAACATTTCAACCCATTTCTTAGTTATTTCTTTTAAACTATCATTGGAAGTAGGCTTATCTTCAGCAAATAATAGTCCTATTGCCGCAATTGAACCTGTTAAAGCTCCACAAGTTCTTTCAGAATAAAATCCCCCACCAAAAGGAACTATGGCTTTCAAGAATTTAGGATCTATTCCTAGATTATAATAATCATTGCTGGAGTTTAATAATGTTTCTGCACAATTATAATGATATAAGGCCTTATCTTCACCATAACTGTTTTCACTTTCTATATACTTTATTGCTCTATCCTTTAAAGAACTCAATAGTTTCACCTCATCAAATTAGTCTTTTTATCCTGCTTTCAAAAAATTTTTAACGAGAATTTGATAGGTAAGAGAAAAACTTTACATCTTCCTTTTCTAAGTGATTAATAATTACATCATCAACAATAAAGGAGAAAAGATCCCATAATCTTAGACTCTTGTTTAAATAGTAATCCTTTAATTGAAGGGCTCTTTTAACTAGTCCATCATGAATCATTTTGTGTTTATCTAAATCAACAAAACCTACACTAGCTAGGATTTTCTCTTCATTCTTAAAATGAGTCACGATATGTTCCAGCAATTCATCTAAGTATTTGCTTCCTATATCAAATCCAGATTCCATAAATAAGACATTTATAAGGTCATTTCCCATTTTAATAAGCATCTTATGGTCTTTATCGATTAAATCGTTACCACTATTCCACTTATCTTTCCATAGAATATGAACTTCTGCAATCTTATTTTTCATACGACTTTCTGATACTATAAATCTATTCTTGCCGTTTTCCTTTGCTTCATAAAGTGCTTTATCTGCCCTCTTGTACCAGATTCTTTGAGATTCGCCAGATTCCCTTTCTGCTATTCCCATACTAATAGTAACCTTTCCAGCTATTGAATGTTCATAGCTATTTACAGTATCCATAATCTTAATAGCCGTAAAGACTGCTCCCTTTAAATTAGTTTCTGGCATCAACAATAGAAATTCTTCTCCGCCATAACGTACTAATAAATCGCTCTTTCTAACTATAGAGCTTATTAAAGAAGATATGTTTTTAAGAACTTCATCCCCTATTTGGTGTCCATAAGTATCATTTACATTTTTAAAATCATCAATATCCATTAGAATCATAGATAAGGGGATTGAATACCTATCTGCTCTAATTATTTCCTCTTCTACCTTTTTATCATAAATATGCCTATTATATAGGCCGGTTAGTTTATCCTTTATTGCTATATCTCTTAATAAAAGGTTCTTTTTTTCCAACTCCTCTACTTTCTTCGAAAGTTGGTTATTTTTTTCTATCAAATCTTTTAGATATAAAGATTCATTTGTCACATCTCTTCCAGTAATATAGGCGTAAGTTCCATTATCGAATTTAATATTCCACTCAATAATTTTATAAGAGCCATCCTTGCATCTATGCCTATTCTTAAATCGGTGGGATGAATTGTCTGCCTTTAGCATACGAATAACATCTTTAGTATAAGAAACATCTTCCTCATGAATGAACTCATAGAAGCTTTTTCCACCAATTTCATCTTCCGTATATCCAAAGGTATCAACAAATTTTTGATTTACCCGATAATACAAATCATCGTTATAGATTGAGCAGAATATATCAAGATTACATCCTGTACAGATATCAATAACTTTTGCCTGATAATCATCATTATGAATAGATCCTTCTGAATCAGATAAATACTTTATTACTGGCTCCATAACTTACCACCTTCATCTACGAAATATAATGAAATTTTATAACAAATTTAAAATAGATACAATGATTTTATTACACCATATTTAAACATATTTACTCAAAAGCTCTTAAATTTAGAGAGGATAAAAAAGTGACTTTACAACTTTTGCTAGTATTCCCTAGGTTTCCTTCGACAATTGCTCCGCAAGTCTTTGCACCTTCCTGAAACCGGCAGGGGATAATCCCCTACACCCCCTATTTTTATTTAATATGAAAGTAAAACTCTCATATTAAATAAAAAGATAGGATATCTGTTTATAGATACCCCGTCTTTTTATCCTAAATCAAATAAGCTTAATTGATCTTTTTCTGGTAAACCGTTTAAGCACTCAAACCTTCTTAAAAGCTCTGCACCAGCATTTCCGATTTTTCCACGCTTCATCAAGTCCTCCACAGAGTTAAAAGGCAACTCCCTAGCTGCATTATAAACTGCTTCTGCAGCTACGTTTCCCATTCCTGCTATGCTGTTAAATGGAGGCCTTAAAGCTCCATCTTCTATCTGAAACTTCGTAGCATGGGACTTGTAAAGATCTATTGGCAAGAACTTGAAGCCTCTCTCATACATCTCCAAGACTATTTCCAAGTCATCGTACATATCTTTATCCTTTGGTGCTGCTTGATTCCCAAGATTATCTATTTCCTTTAGCTTTGCTTTGACCTTTTCCTTCCCAAAGATCATATGCTCTGCATCAAAGGCCTTTGCTCTTATAGTAAAATATGCTGCATAATACGCCAATGGAATATGGACTTTAAACCATGCAATTCTAAAGGCCATCATTATATATGCTGCAGCATGAGCCTTAGGGAACATATACTTAATCTTCTTACACGAATCGATATACCATTCTGGAACATCGTGTTCTCTCATCTCAGCTTCAAATTTAGCCCACTTCTCAGGATCTGAAGTAGCCTTTCCCTTACGTACTGTCTCCATTATTTTAAAGGCAGTATCTGGCTTCATGCCCTTCTTAATCAAGTAAACCATAATCTCATCTCTGGTACAAACTGCATCACTGATTCTAGTAACAGTTCCGCTATCTAAAAGGTCCTTGGCATTTCCTAACCATACATCAGTACCATGGGAAAGACCTGAGATACATATTAGGTCCATAAAGGTTTTAGGCATTATATCCACAAGCATGCCCCTTACAAATCTGGTACCAAATTCTGGGACCCCAAATGTTCCAACCTTGGAATTAATCTGCTGTGATGTGACCCCTAGGGCTTCAGTAGAGGAGAATATGCTCATGGTTTCTTTATCATCCATTGGTATCTTCTTAGGGTCTACTCCTGTAATATCCTGAAGCATTCTGATTACAGTAGGATCATCATGGCCTAATATATCAAGCTTCAACAGGTTCTGATCAATGGAATGATAGTCAAAGTGGGTAGTGATAATATCCGAGTCTGAATCATCGGCAGGATGCTGTACTGGACAGAATTCAAATATCTCCCTGCCCTTAGGCACAACTATAATACCTCCAGGGTGCTGTCCTGTAGTTCTTTTGATACCAGTACATCCTTTTGCTATTCTACCAATTTCAGCCTTATTGACGGTCAGTTCCTTCTCTTCAAAGTACTTTTTAACATAGCCAAAAGCAGTTTTATCTGCTATTGTACCTATGGTTCCTGCTTTAAAAGTAGTTCCTTTTCCAAATATCACTTCAGTATACTTATGGGCTCTAGCTTGATATTCTCCTGAGAAGTTAAGGTCTATATCTGGTTCCTTGTCTCCATTGAATCCAAGGAAGGTCTCAAATGGTATGTCTAATCCATCCTTCTCCATCTGCTCACCACATTCAGGACAAGCTATATCAGGCAAGTCGAAACCTACATTGATTCCATAATCATTGAAGTCAGAATACTTACACTTAGGACATCTATAATGAGGTGGCAAAGCATTAACTTCAGTAATTCCAGTCATATAAGCTACTACTGATGAACCTACGGACCCTCTAGAGCCTACCAGATACCCATCTTCATTTGACTTCCATACAAGCTTTTGGGCGATGATATACATCACGGAGAATCCATTTTTAATGATGGAATCCAGCTCCCTATCCAGTCTATTTTGAACAAGCTCTGGCAATGGGTTCCCATACAATTCATAAGCCTTGTTAAAGGTAATATCCCTTAGAGTCTGTTCACTTCCTTCAATTTCAGGCGGGCATTTTTCAGCTGATATTGGAGAAATCCTTTCACACATATCTGAAATCAAATTAGTATTTTTAACTACTACTTCGTATGCCTTTTCTCTTCCTAAATAGGAGAATTCCTCCAACATCTCATCTGTAGTCCTTAAATAAAGAGGGGCTTGGTTGTCGGCATCCTTAAAACCTTGACCTGCTTCCAAGATCCTTCTATAAATCTCATCCTCCGGATCTAAGAAATGGACATCCCCTGTAGCAACTACTGGCTTTCCTAGCTTTTCTCCCAGAGCTACTATCTTTCTGTTGATATCCCTTAGGTATTCTATGCTAGGCACCTGCTCTTGTCTTAGGAGATAATCGTTATTTCCTATAGGTTGAATCTCAAGATAGTCATAGTATTCAGCTATAGCTTCAATTTCCTCATCTGATTTACCTAAAAGGATTGATTGATATAGCTCTCCTTCACTACAAGCGCTTCCTAATATAAGACCTTGGGAATACTTCTCAAATAAGCTTTCTAAAATTCGAGGTTTTTTATAAAAATAATCCAAATGTGAATAGGAAACCAACCTATATAGATTCTTTAAGCCTGTATAATCCTTTGCTAATATTATGGCATGGTAGGTATTGAGCTTCTTATATTCATTTTTCTTGGCTTCAAAATCCGCTTCAAAGTTATTTATTTCCTCTAGGGTTTCAACTCCCCTTTTATTTAGCATATCCAACATTACATTGAATACCTTCACAGTTGTGCCAACATCATCTAAGGCTCTATGGGCAACATCCACTTTAATACCAAGACTTTTTGCGATTCTTCCAAGCTTGTAGCTATTATATTCTGGGAATAGGTCCTTGGCCAAGGCTAATGTATCTAAATAGGTGAAATCAAAATTATATCCTAAAACTTTAGCATTATGTCTTAGAAACCCCATATCAAATTCTGCATTGTGTGCAACTAATACACTATCTTTTATAAAATCCAAAAGCTTTGGAAACACAATATCTATAGTTTCTGCATCCCTTACCATATCATCGGTAATATTTGTAACTTCAGTAACTCTTGTCGGTATAGGCTTTTCAGGGTTTACAAAGCAGCTAAATTCATCTACGACAACACCGTCTTTTACCTTCATTACACCTATTTCAGTAATCTTCTCCGTTACTGCTGAAAATCCCGTAGTTTCCAAATCCAGCACACAATAGGTAGTATCCAAACCTTGTCCCTTAGGATTCGTCACAGAAGGCTTTTTATCTGGCGCTAAATAGGCTTCTACTCCATAGATAACCTTCATTTCAGGATTATCCCTGCCTAATAAATGATGAGCTTCAGGAAAGGCCTGAACTACTCCGTGGTCCGTAATTGCTATGGACTTCATGCCCCATTTCAAAGCTCGCTTTATAAGGTCAGTTGCACTAGTCATTCCATCCATTTGACTCATCTTGGTATGCATATGAAGCTCTACTCTCTTCACCTCTGAACTATCCTGACGACTTTCCTTCTTGAGAACTGGAATCTCTATCAAAGTATTAGCAACTATCTCTATTTCCTGGGAAAATGTACTAAATCCAGCATTCCCCACTACTCTAACTCCCTTTACTTTCTTTAGCTTTTTCAGAACATCTTCCCCTTCACCTTCCTTGACGAAGGTCTTGCAGGTAATGGAGCTTGTGCCATCGTATATATTGAAAGAAATCAGAGTTTTACCACTTGAAAGCTCTTTTGAATCTATATCGAAAATCTCCCCTTCAACTGCAACTCTGCCCTCATTTGGAGAAATGTCCGTTATGTTGATGATATTGTCCTTTATTTTGGAGCTTCTGCCAAAAATAAGAGAACTATCATTATCCTTTTTACCCGATTTATCATCCGTAGCTTTAGCCTTAGTGCTAACAGGAGCTATAGGTCTTATAACCTTAGCCTCTTCTTGAGCTATCATGGCTTCTTTTTGTTTCATCTCCTCTTGGAGCTTTTCCATCTCCTCTTCAGAAATATCGTCTATGAAATTTAAATTATATAATCTCCCAGTAAATTTTAAGATTTCATCCCGGATTGTGTCATCATAGTTCATAGACTTTATAAGGTCAGCTGCTGGCATACTGAATTTAAAATCAATTGTAGTATCCCCTACGTGGTAGTGACATTTTGCCATAATTGCTTTCAATGAAGGGTATTTGTCTGAAATTGAGGAAATAATCTGTCCAAAATCGGATTTTTCAGGCTCAATCTCTTCCCCTAAATAGTTGATAATGATTTTGGAATCTTCAAGAAAGAACCTTTGCTTAATAAAATTATTAAGGTTTTCAATCTCTCCATTATCAATATATTTATTGGAAGTAAGACTCATTTCAAGGGTTTTGGTTTCTTTAAACAAAGTTACCTTTTCTATTAAAGCGGTGTTTATCCCCCCACTCAATTTACAATCAGAAAAAACCTCATTTATTCTTTTACGCAAATTAATTACCTCTTCCTAAAATCTGATAACGAGATGAATATCCCTCCAACTCGCTTAGTGATATGATGAATCTCTCCATCATTTCTATTCTACTAAATCTATTATATAAGACTATCCCTTAGATTGTAAGATAGAAAAAGCCCTAAATTTTTAGGGTTTTCTCCAAATTACCTCTTAGCTCTAACTTCAAATCTTTCACCATTACTTACTATGGCAATATCAAGTACATCATTTAGCAAGACCAGGCTTCTAATCTTTGCTATTAATCTTTTATTATTTTTTCTAACTGCATTTCTAATTACAGCTACTATATCCTTTTTCTGTTCCTTGCTTAAAAGAAGATCATTATTTAGACATTCCTTGTTGATATAAACCAAGGTAGTCCATAATTGTTCTTCTGATATTGAGTTTAAATCATTTAAAACCCTTGTAAAATCCTTTCTTCTATTGTTCTCAGGATAAGCCTCTTTAAAAAATTCTATAAAATGGTTTAAAGGCTTAGGGTCCTTTTCTATTACATACTTACCAAGCTGTCCCCTTAGATTGTTCTTTAAATACATCATAGTATTTGGCTTGATAGTGGTTTTTAGTTTTTCGATCTGATTATAAATAAAGTTGTATGTATCTATAATCTGGCCTTCATCCACATTTGCCTTCTTTAGTACTCTTGTGGTTTCAATATACTCCAATATATTTTTCTTAGTCGTAAGCTCTTTATTATAAATCTTTTGCCAAATTTCTACTGCAGACAATCCTTCAAATTGATTTTCTTCCTTTTTATCCTCTATATTCACCTTTGCACCTTGCCTTTTATTTTAATTTTGGTGTAAGAACATCAAAGTTACCCTACACAATATACTTACATCATTCTTTGTAGTACTTACATTTTATAATAGTACTTCCCCCTTTTCAACTTAAACAATAAGAAGGAATAGGAATATATTTACCTACAATCGTGCAGGAGTTTAAACACATACTAAAATATATTTGACAATTGATAATTATTAGAATATACTATAAAAAACACAAACCTAGGATTGAGAATAGTAGTCATATTTGATTAGCTACAGAGAGCTGCAGGTGATGAGATTGCAGTGTTATAGATTATGATGAATGGACTCAGGAGGGCAACAAGAAAGCTTTTCTTAAAGTTAGTAATAGTTGACGGGAGCTCTATCCGTTATCAACGGAGCATATATTATTTGTATATGAGAAAGTGGCCTGATTGTAGGCAATTTAGGTGGTACCGCAGAGATTTTAGTCTTTGTCCTTTTTAGGACAAAGACTTTTTTGTTTTTAAGAAAATTCTTAAGAAAGGTGTTGATTAAATGACTATTGAACTATTAATGGGTAACCAAGCTATGGCTATGGGTGCTATACATGCAGGTGTTCAGGTAGTAACAGGTTATCCAGGAACTCCTTCAACTGAAGTATTAGAGACAATAGCTTCAAAGAAAATAGATGAAACATATGTAGAATGGTCTGTAAATGAAAAGGTGGCCTTGGAGGTTGCTGCAGGAGCTTCAATGGCTGGGAAAAGAGCCCTTGTTACTATGAAGCAGGTAGGATTAAATGTGGCATCGGACCCTCTAATGTGTTTAGCTTATATAGGTATTAAAGGTGGTATGGTTGTTTTAGTAGCAGACGATCCTGGTCCTATCTCTTCTCAAACTGAACAGGATACAAGACAATTTGGAATATATTCCAAGCTTCCAGTATTTGATCCTTCCTCCGTAGAAGAAGCCTATGAGATGATGAAGGATGCCTATGATTATTCCGAAAAATATGAAACGCCGGTAATTTTAAGACCTACTACAAGGATATGCCATGGTTATGCTTCTATGGAAATGAGCCATGAGATTAGAAGGCATGAAACGGATGGCTTCAAGAAGGATTCTAGATGGGTCATATTCCCAAAACTATCCTATGAAGCTCACTTAAAGATAGCTTCAAGGAATCCTAAAATCGGAGAGGATTTTTCAAGCTATAGATTCAACACCATAGAAGGTAGCGGAAATATAGGTGTAGTCAGTTCAGGAGTAAGCTATGTTTATACAAAGGAAGCTCTTTCTTTACTTAATACAGAATGTAAATTACTAAAGATTTCTACCCCCTATCCCTTCCCTGAAAAATTAGCAGTGGAGTTTCTACAATCAGTAGATAGGGTCTTGGTATTAGAGGAGTTGGACCCTGTAATCGAGAAAGAACTTATATATCTCTGTGGAAAATATAAGATAGATGTAGATATAAAAGGAAAGCTATCCCTAGATGTAAAGCAAGCAGGTGAAAACAGCTGTGAATCCAATGCAGAAGCCTTGGCAAAACATCTAAACATTGACTATAAAATCCCTGTAATAGAGGATAACTTGCCAGAACTGCCCACAAGACCTCCTGTATTATGTGCAGGCTGCCCACATAGAGCTTCATTTTATGCAGTAAAACAAGCTATGAAGGGTAAAAAAGCTGTATTTGCCGGGGATATAGGCTGTTATACACTAGGTAATGCAATGCCATTAGATATGGTAGATACTTGTCTTTGTATGGGAGCAGGAGTTACCAATACCCAAGGAATACATAGAGCGGAGCCTGATACCACTAATTTTGCATTTATTGGAGACTCAACTTTCTTCCACTCAGGTATTACAGGTGTAATAAATAGCGTATACAACAATACCAACATGGTCTTAGTAGTCCTAGACAATTCAACTACTGCAATGACTGGTCATCAGCCTCATCCTGGTACGGGAACTACTATGATGGGAAATATAGCAGAAAAAATATCCATTCCTGCAATACTAGAAGCCATCGGAGTCAAGGATATAAAAATAGTCGATCCTCTAAATCTTGATGAAGCTAAAAAAGCTGTTAGCCATGCAGCAACTGTAGAAGGAGTATCAGCTATAATATATAAATCACCTTGTATCTACGTAACAAAACCCGGAAATATTCAAAGCATCGATAAGGAAAAGTGTACAGGATGTCGAAAATGTATCAAGGAGCTAGGCTGTCCAGCTTTGGTAAAATCCAATGGAAAAGTAATGATAGACTCTTCCCTTTGCTATGGATGCGAACTGTGCTCGAAAGTTTGTCCCTTTGATGCCATAGGAGGTGCTAATCATGCTTAACTGTTTACTAGCAGGTGTTGGAGGTCAAGGTACGGTACTGGCTTCCAAGATCTTGGCAGGCTATGCAATTAGTAATGGAATGAAAGTTCATACAGCTGAAACCATAGGAATGGCTCAAAGAGGAGGAAGTGTAGTAAGCCATGTTAGAATTGGCGAAGATGTTTATTCTCCCCTAATTCCCTTAGGTCAAGCTGATTTAATAATAGGATTCGAACCCGCTGAAGCTGTAAGGTCATTAAAATATCTAAAAAAAGATGGAACTTTAGTAGTAAGTTCTAAAGCTATTAGCCCTACTACAGCTTCACTATCAAATAAGGTATATGATGGAGCTTCGATGATAGAGTATCTTAAAGAGAAGGTGGAAAATCTAATAGTCGTAGATGCTGATAAAATAATAGAAGCTTGTGGTACAGCAAAGGTTTTAAATATAGCTCTCTTAGGAGCTGCAGCCAGTATAGGCAAATTAGGATTAAACTTAGAGCATTTAGAACAAACCATGAATCAAATGATACCGGAAAAGTATAGGGAATTAAATTATAAGGCCTTTAAATTAGGCTCACAATTTATGAAAGAAGGGTCAATATGAGATTAAATCAAGAGCAGTTTAACTTAATAAAGGATAAATTAATATACTTAAAGAGCTTTGAAGGCAATCTTTATTACAATAAATATCGTGATATTGACGTATTTAGTATATCTTCTCAAGAGGACTTTGAAGCCCTACCCTTTACAAATAAGGATGAATTAAGGGAATGCTATCCGCTAGGTATAGCTGCAGTGCCGGAGGAGGATATAATTAGAATTCATTCATCTTCAGGAACCACTGGAACTCCAGTTATAATCCCCTATACAAAAAAGGATGTTGAAGACTGGGCTATAATGTTTAAACGTTGCTATGAAATGGCTGGTATCACAAATAAAGATAGAATTCATGTTACACCTGGTTATGGCCTTTGGACTGCAGGAATCGGATTTCAAACAGGAGCTGAGCTATTAGGCAGCATGGTTATTCCAATGGGGCCAGGAAATACGGATAAACAGATTCAAATGATGATGGACATGAAAAGTACTGTCCTCTGCTCTACTTCTTCCTATGCACTACTCTTGGCTGAGGAAATAGAAAAACGTGGCATCAAGGATAATATTTATTTAAAAAAAGGACTTATAGGTTCAGAACGCTGGGGAGATAAAATGCGTAAAAGAATTGCCAATGAACTTGGTGTAACCCTTTATGATATTTATGGCCTTACAGAAATATATGGTCCCGGCATAGGCATGAGCTGTGACCATGAATCCGGTATGCATTATTGGGATGATTATGTATATTTTGAAATAATAGACCCAAGGTCAGGAAAAGTACTACCAGATGGTGAAATAGGAGAATTAGTTATCACAACCCTTAAAAAAGAAGGCGCTCCAATGATCCGATATAGAACTAGGGATTTAACCAGAATCATTCCAGGCAGCTGCCAATGCAATAGTCCTTACCCAAGAATAGACACTCTCATAGGTCGCTCTGATGATATGGTTAAGGTTAAAGGAGTAAATATATATCCTGGACAAATAGAAGATGTACTTAAGGAAGTCGAAGGAGTAAGCAGTGAATATCAGGTAATCATTGACCATCTCCATGGCAAGGACTTTATTACCCTGTTCTTCGAAACTGAAAACAACTACAATATGAGCAAATTAGAATCAGAAGTACGAAACAAATTTAGAAGTAAAGTAGGACTTACCATAGTTTCAAAAGCAGTACCTATTGGAGACCTACCTAGAAGCGAGAAAAAATCAACTAGAGTATTCGATAATAGATATTAAGAGAAAGAGAAGCCCAGTGAAAATTACTTTTTCACTGGGCTTCTCATACTATAGTGTCTAATTTAATAAAAATACAATTCTAGTAAGCAGCTCGCTCATTGGCACTTCATCAGGCCCGTTGTAGTAATGCTCATAAACTACCCCAGTTGGATTCAAATTATTCTTTGCAATCCATTTTACTATTTCATCATATGTTTTGGTCATATCTTCATATGGACCCTTATGAATAGCAATGGCCTTCTTACCTGCTGGAATAGATGATGCTTTCATATTATCCTTATCAGGTACTATTTCTGCTATAGGAAATCCGATTTCAACACTTAGGTTTTCCATATCCATATTGAAATAAGCAACAAAAGGTACATCTACAGGACCCTTACCAAGCTCTCCTAAATAACTGCCAATCTTGTGATAAGACTCTCCTATTACCATAGGAAGCTTATCTACTGAAGTTATGATTTTTATGCTAAGTACAGGCTGTTCAACCGTTTCAACTACTTCAACCTTCACTTCCATAATAAACCTTCTTTCAATCTAATATGATTACTTTTTCGATTCTTTATTAAATTACTAATACCCTGATATCTACAAAATATCCAGAATTATAACCAAAACAAATACTAAATTTTTTAACATAAATTATATCAATTTTACTTGAGAATAAATGTATGTTAGAATTTTAACGTTATATGGCAAAACCAGGTCATATACTCAAATCTTGGATTTATAAACAATTAAGATTTAGTAATCTTTTGTTGATGAAACAGATTTGAGCAACAATAAAATTATAAATCGGAGGAGATAAAATGAAACTAAGAAAAATGGCAATACTTCTTGGACTTAGCATGTCTATGTTAATGACTGCATGTTCACCTGCTAAACCTGAACCTGCTGCTCCTGCAGCAACTGAAGCACCTGCTACTGAAGTAAAGAAAGAGATTCCTACATTAAACGTAGGTTGGAGCAATGAACTACATACAGGAAATATGCATTTAAGCTTTTTAAAGCCAGAACTTTTTGAAAATAATCCAGTACACCTAAGACCAATTAGCGACAAACAATTGGAATTAGTAAAAGATGGCAATGTAATAGCAATTTTGAATTTTGTACAAACAAAGGGAGCTGCTGAAGCTGTTACTCTTATGAATCAAGGTCATATGGATATGGTATATTGTTCAAGTACTGCAATTATGACTGGCTATGACTCAGGCTTAGATGCTTCTATACTAGCTCCAATCCAAAGTGGTGGGGTTGCAGTAGTTGCAGCTAAAGATGCACCTTACAATACCTTTGATGAATTAGTAGCCTATGCTAAGGAAGCTAAAGAGCCTATAAGAGGTGGATACCATTCAGCTATCTCAAGTCCTAGAATAGTTCTTGAATATGCACTACGTGATGCTGGACTAAAAGTAACAGGTGATACAGCTGATTACACTGCAGATGTTGTTTTAACTGACCTAAAAGGAATAAGCAACTTAATCCCATCTCTAAGCTCAGGTCAAGTAGAGATTTGGGCAGGTCCTGTTCCAAATCCACAAAATGCTGAAGCTCAAAATATTGGAAAGATTATAGCTAAGTTAGATGAACTACCAGAAGGTAAATGGGTAGATTTCCCATGTTGTACTGTTAGTGTTATGAATTCCATAAAGGAAAAATATCCTGAAGTTGTAGAAGCAATGGTTCAAGTAACAACTGACATCAGTGATTTTGCTCAAAATAATAGAGAAGAAACTGCTGAACTTATGACTGAATTCATCGGTTTAGATAAAGAAGTATTAATGAAAAATGATACTACTTACCAAACAAAAATAACTGACCACTTCACCGATGGAATGCACACATATTATGAGGCAATGTCAGAAATGGGTAAGTTCACTGGAAGACTTAAAGATAAATCCATGGATGAAGTTTTTGCAGCTGTATTTGACTTTTCATATGCAAATGAAGTAAATAAATAGAATTATATGAAGGGGGATAAGGGCTTTCTGACAACAGGAAGCCCTGTTTTATAAATATGAAGAAAAATAGTATTCGAATAAATATTCTTTCACTTATACTTCCTATAGCATTTTTAATTCTTTGGGAATATAGCGCTAGGAAGATTGATAACAACGCAATTTTACCAACAGTAATCAATGTTGCAAAGAACTTTGTTAATGCTTTTGACAATTTTATAGGAATCGGAAGCATCCCCAAAAATATAGCCTACAGTATGGTTCGAGTCATGGTTGGTTATACAATTGGGGTTGTCATAGCTTTACCATTAGGTCTTTTAATGGGTTACTTTAAAGGAGTCCGATCTTTCTTTGAAAATTTTATTACCTTATTTAAACCTATACCTTCCATAGCTTGGCAGCCTTTAGTCTTGGGATGGTTTGGTATAAACTCTTTGGCAAGAATTTTTGGTATGGAGTACGGCCCTACCTACGCCATGTTTGACAATTTCAAGATTTCCATGATTTTTCTTATAGCTCTGGGAGCCTTTTTCCCAGTAATGGGAAATACTATGTTTGGAGTAAGCAATGTTAGAAAGGTCTTGGTTGAAAGTGCCAAAGTTCTGGGTGCTTCTCAATATGATATCTTTTTTAATATCTTACTTCCGGCTGCAGGACCTAATATTTTAAACGGCTTGAGAATGGGCCTAACCTCCTCTTGGGTTTGCTTGGTAGCTGCAGAGATGCTACCTGGTAGTATGAGTGGGGTTGGATACCTTATTACCCATGCTTATGAGTTAGCCAGAATGGATTTGGTAATTACAGGTATTATATGTATTGGTTTTATTGGAGCGTTTTTAGATGGTATTTTTAGAGTTATCGCTACAAAACACTTCTCTTGGGAAAAGAATGTGAAATGAGGTATAAGTATGACACAGACCATATTTAATTTAGAAGGAATCAGTAAATCCTATGTTTCCGAGGGTGGAAAAAGCGATTTGTTGGTCATTAAGGAAATTAACTTAGAAATTAAGGAAAATGACTTTGTATGCCTGGTTGGACCCTCCGGATGCGGAAAGTCAACTCTATTAAGAATGATGGCAGGCCTTGAGCCTTCAACATCTGGAAAGATATTATATCGTGGTAAGGAACATAATAAACCTATTAAGGAAGTGGGCATGGTATTTCAGAATTATTCCCTAATGCCCTGGCTTAATGTTGAAGATAATATTGCATTAGGCTTGAAATTCAAAAGAATGAACAAGAAGGAAAAACAAGAGATTGTAGATGAGTACTTAAAGATCATCGGCTTAGAAAAATTCCGCAAATCCTATCCCCATGAATTATCAGGTGGTATGCAACAAAGAGTAGCTATTGCACGTTCCCTTGCTAATGATCCTGATGTTGTACTTATGGACGAGCCCTTTGGTGCACTAGATGCCTACACTAGAATTCAGCTACAAAAGGAATTGCTACGTATTTGGGAAAACCATAAGAAAACCATAGTTTTTGTCACCCATAGTGTAGACGAGGCCATTTATCTAGGGGATCGTATAGTTTTAATGAGTAGAAACCTTGGAGCCATAGAAAAGGATATTAGGGTAGATATTCCAAGAATTAGAGAACGTTCAAATCCTAGATATGCCGAATTAAACCAAGAACTATTGGAAGAGTTGGAACAGTTAAACAATGTATCTGTAAGTTTATAATGTGGAGGGATATTATGAACAAAAAAACATGGCTCTTACCTTTGCAGCACTAGGTATAGCTATAAACATCGTACTGGGATCAGTTGCAGGCTTTCTAAGTATTCCAATGGTAATGCAAAACAGCCTGTCATAAAAAAACAGGCTGTTTTGCATTACAGTATTCCATTAATATCCTCTATATATTTAGAAACCAACAACTCTTGATAGGCTGCATGTTTTTCTGTTTTAATATGCTCAGCCAGACATTGAAGGTCTTTATCCCTTATCTTGTCCAGTTTTTTCATTCGGTCTGATTCAATTACTTTTGTAGATTTAATACAGTGGTATTCCTCTTTACTAAGCCTCCATAGAATCAACTTCTCTCCATATCTTATCTTTAACTTATCAGCAATTTGCAACCCTTCCGGATCAAAATCTCCTGAATAATAAATTTTCTCAACATTATTTACTAATTTATCCAATAGGACTAATGAAGCCAATTTGAGCTGTCCATAGCTACATATTAAGGGAGGTTTTTTATCCTTAAGCGTTTCTAGTACTTGGCTAAAAACCGTAGGATTTTCAAAAATAAAGACATATTTAGAGCTAGAAAACACACTGTCTATTTGGGAAAGATTCCATAAATTAATATTTATAGGCTCATTGTTCTGATAAAATCCCTCCCATCCTTTATGAATTTCCTTATTCTTATAGGCAGAAAATCCACTTATTGTTGTATAATTTGAAATCTCATCCTTGATTATACCTGCCCTATAAAGTACTTCAGCCTTATCTTCTGCACTTTGAGGATAATCCATTTCTAGAAAATATATTATTCCGTAAATTAATATGGTACCGACTAAGGTGTTGTCATCGAAGCTATGGGGATTTCTACTTATTTGTGAAGAAAATAGGGCTAGTCGGGTCAGGTCTGATCTGTCAAAGGATAGTTTATTAAGCCCCTCCATAACAAGAGTTAGTTTATCTCTTAGGTCATCCTTATTCTTATCATAATTTTGAGATAAGAGTCTATAGGCATTTGACCTGTTTTTTAATAGGGAGTCAAGCCACTCAAATGCCTTAGTCTCCCTAAAATCCAATAGTATCTCCTGGAAGAATAGGTCCTTTTGGGAATTATATAAATGCCTTTCCTCTTTTTTGGAGATAAGTTCTCCTTTAAAGTAGCCTCTGACCACCTCTTCCAAATCCACACCCTGAAACTTAGTACTCTCAAGTGCTTTATATATTTGTTCCACCTTAATATTTGCAGATTTTTTATTATAATAGTCATTTCTAAATAGACCGGATAAGGCTTCTTTCTCATCCTCAGTTAAATTATTTAACTTTACTACTCCTCCAAGATTACCAAGAGACCTGTATTTTTCTTTCAATCCCTGGAATAATCTCTTAAAGCCAGGTTTGCTCTTAAAATAATCTATGCATTCCTTATCCATCATACCACCAGCTCCTTCATTTTCCCATTCCAATGATATCTAATGACTGTGACAAAGTCTGCATTATCAGGACGGATTAATTCGCTAATTGCTAGGGATGGCACCGTATCATAGTCTCCCCAGAGTATCTGAGAGTTTATCATATAGTC
>CAZAJU010000014.1:0-31960 GCA_964485455.1 uncultured Tissierella sp. | reverse complement strand
ATAGGGGTTTTGCAATATCTCCTACGGTAAAAGAGGGATATATTTTAAAAGTAAGCGATCATTTATTGGATATAATGCAAAGCACTACAGGGAAGCTTCCGGTTGTATTTCCAATAACCACACAAGATATTACTCCATATGGAAATGGCGTATATCACTTAAATAGTATATTACAGCCTGCTACTGCAACACAAGCACCGGTTGTAGGTGTAGCAATTACGGCTGAGGTAGCAGTTCCTGGATGCGCAACAGGAGCAAGCCATCCGTATGATATGGAGCAAGCAGCAAGATTTACAATTGAAGTTGCTAAGTCCTTTGGAAGAGGAGAATGTAATTTCTTCGATGAAGATGAATTCAGTAGACTTCAAAAGCTATACGGAAGCATGGAACACATACAAACCTTAGGAAAGTAGAATAAATATGAAAAAGAAACTAGGAGCTATAACTATAGGGCAATCCCCTAGATTGGATGTAGTCCCAGAAATCATTCCATATCTAGGGGACAATGTGGAGGTAATAGAAGCAGGCGCTCTAGATGGATTGACTTATGAAGAGATACAAGAGTTTACTCCTCAAGAAGGAGACTATATATTAGTGTCTACATTAACAGATGGAAGAAGTGTTAGATTTGCAGAAAAATATATTCTTCCAAGGCTTCAAGCTTGTATTGATAAACTAGAAAAACAAGGTGCTGATGTAATACTCTTTATATGTACAGGGGTGTTTCCAAATATATTCAAATCCAATAAACCAATTATCTATCCTCAAAAAATATTGCACAGTTGCACACCGCACCTCCTTGGCAATGGCAAATTGGCTGTAATTATACCCGAAGAAAGCCAAATTGAGCAGTGTAAAAATAAATGGTATGAAACTGTTGGGAATGTAGAAGTAGTAAATGGGTCTCCATATAAAGAAAAGGGTGAACTAGAAAGGGCAATAGAAAAGTTAAATCTAATAGGTAATATTGATATTATTGTCATGGACTGTATAGGATATAATCAAGAAATGAAGGAAATGGTATCCCAAGGAACGAATAAACCAGTTATCCTAGCTAGAACAATTGTAGCCAGAGTATTAGGTGAAATACTTAATTGATTAAGAGGTGTTAATTTGATAAGTAAAAGTGGATATAGAATAGTTGTTGAAGATTGTTTGGCCGTAAAGAAACATGAAACGGTATTAGTCCTTACAGATGACAACAAACTAGAAATTGGTAAGTCTCTTTATGAAGTAGCTAAAGAAATTTCAAAAGAAGCAGTATTAATGGTTATGAAACCTAGAAAAGTAAGTGGTGAAGAACCACCAGAGGAAGTTTCAAAAGCAATGCTTAATTTTGATGTTATTATATGTCCTACTTCAACATCCATTACACATACCCAAGCAAAAATTAATGCAGTAAAAAATGGAGCTAGATTGGCAAGTATGCCTGGAATTACATCAGATATGTTTGAAATGGGTGCAATAACAGCTGACTATTCAGAAGTTGAAGCCTTAACCATGAAATTTACAGAGCTATTAAGCAAGGCAAAAGTTGCAAGGATAGAAAAAGACGGACACATATTAGAAATGTCCCTCCAAGGAAGAAAAGGGGTTCCAAGTACAGGAATTTACAAAAACCCAGGAGAAGCTGGAAATCTACCCTCAGGCGAAGCATATATAGCCCCTATTGAGGATTCTGCTAATGGAACCACAATAATTGATGGCAGCATGGTAGGTGTAGGATTATTAAAATCTCCACTAGTGGCAACTATCAAGGATGGAAAGCTAATTAAGCTTGAAGGAGAAGATATAGACAAGCTTGGAGTTCTATTTGAAAGTGTAAACAACGCTACAGTAGGAGAATTAGGAATAGGAACAAATCATGCAGCTAGATTAACAGGAGTAATACTAGAAGATGAAAAGATATATGGAACTATTCATATAGCCTTTGGAACCAATATATCATTTGGTGGCACTAACAAAGCAAATTGTCACCTTGACGGCATCATTATGAATCCAACCCTTTATCTAGATGATGTTATGGTAATGGATAAGGGAAATGTCTTAGCTTAAGTATGCTATCTCTGGTAGCATTAGTCTAAAGAGGTGGGTGTTTTATAACATCCACCTCTCCCCCTAATTTTATAGAAACTACATATCAACTGATGCTAAATTTCCCTCAAGGTAATAAACTCTTCAGCTTTCTTAATACTTTCTTCATCATCAGACTTAAGGATAATCACACAATCTCCCATTCCAGACCTAAATATAGGTGGATTTAATCCATAGAAGGCGATTATATCTGCATAGTTTTTTAGAGCTTCCTCTAGGGAATGGACTAGACCTGTATTAGAACTGGTTTTTAAACCAATATATGCACAGTGGAATTTTGGGTTCTCCATAAAGGATACCCTCTTTCCATTGACCATACTTGCATATACGCTATATAAATCTGTATCATAAGCATAGTTCATAGCATCTAAGCAATGGCCTCTCGGTGGACGAGAATTTACATCAAGTAGAACTAAACTTCCATCATCAAGTCTAAAAAATTCTATATGAAAAAATCTTTCCTTTATTTGGAAGGATTCTACAGTTTTTTTACCTAGCTTGATAAGGTCCTCTGGTATATTATTTTGAATATAGAATATACTATCCAAATCATTCCTAATTGTTTCCATAAGTCCATCCTTGTAAGCCATAGATGAATAAAATACTATATTTCCATCCTGATCTGTTAAACCGTCGAAAGTTTGAATCTTGCCTTGGATAAAATCTTCAAGGATGTATTCAAAGGAGTCCTTTTCATTAAAAAAGTCCATGAGTTCAGTGTCATTGGTGATTTTACAAGGAATCACAGAGCCTCTTCCATCATTAGGCTTGGCAATGACCGGATATTTAATTTCAGAAACCAGTTCTTTAGCATCATCCAATGTGGAGATTATTCGTCCCTGTATATAAGGAAGGTCAGCTTCTTTGAATATTTTTTTCATTTCTGATTTTAGGGTTATGGAGTTTATTTGATCGTTTTTAATGCCATAAACGTTGAAATCAGTTCTGAGCTGTGCATCTTTTTTCAACCAATATCCGTTATTGGATTCAATTCTATCTATTTTTCCATATTTGGAAGTTAAATAACCACATGCTTTAAGTAACAAGTTGTAATTTTCAATATTATCTACTCTATAATATTCTGTCATAGATTCTTTTAGCTCTCTGTCTAAATTGTCATAGAACTCAGAGCCTATACCAAGGACATTTATGCCTTGAGCTTTAAGTTGAATAGCAAAACATTTGTAGTTAGGTGGAAAGTCAGGTGAAATTAAAACAAAGTTCATTATCATTCTCCTTTCAAAAAATGTGAATAATCATTTCAGCTAAGTTGGACAAAGTGTCTTTTTTCTATGTATATAATCAATGCTATAAATATATGCACAAGTATTATAGTTTTTCACAGTTTTGAGGTGGGATTTTTTATTTTTTTGAGTTTTTCCTTTAAGTGGGTAAATTATAAAGTATAGATTATAAATAAAAGGAGAATTGTGATGACCAAAGTACTAATAGTAGTAGATATGCAGAACGATTTTATCGATGGAGCTCTTGGAACTAAAGAAGCAGTAGAAATAGTGCCTAAAGTTATAAAAAAGATAAAAGGCTTTGATGGTATATTCCTATTCACTCAAGATACTCATCAAATGGATTACCTAAGTACTCAAGAGGGAAAAAATCTTCCTGTGGAGCATTGCATAGAAGGCACTCATGGTTGGGAACTTCAGCAGGAAATAAAAATATTAATGGAAGAAAGAGATTCATCCATACATAAAAAGGATACCTTCAGCTCAAAGGAACTCGCTTTTGAATTAGTAGAGCTTTCAAAAAAAGATAGAATCGAAGAAATCCAACTAGTAGGGCTATGTACGGATATCTGTGTGATTTCAAATGCCTTAACAATCAAGGCATTTCTTCCTGAGGTGAAAATAGCTGTAGATGAATCATGTTGTGCAGGAGTTACTCCAGATAGCCATACCAATGCCCTTAACGCTATGAAGATGTGTCAGATACAAGTTATTTAGGAAAGCTATATTTTAAAGAAAAATAATTCTAATTATGATTTTACAAATGTCGAAATTTAACATATAATTAACATTGATAAAGCATTTTTTACATATTATTTGTTTTTTGTTAATAAAAAAATAAGTAAGTTATTAAGATTTGATAACGAGGGGAGGATCTCTACCTCGTTTAGTCTTGTGAAGAAGTTGTAGTGCAATTTCTTCTATTACTTAAATAAGTTGGTTAGCGAGGGTGGCAAATGGATAATCAAAATTTAATGTCTGAGCAAAGAATCAAGATAAGAACAGAAGGTATAAATCTTTTTTATGGCAACTATCACGCTTTAACAGATGTTACTATGGACATAAAAGAGTGTGCTATTACTGCCATAATTGGACCGTCAGGATGTGGGAAATCCTCACTTCTTCGTCTTTTTAATCGTATGAATGACCTTATACCTGGAGTTAGAGTAGAGGGTAAAATCTTGCTTGATGGTGATTCCATCTATGATAAGGATATGGATGTTGTTAAATTGAAAAAAAGGGTCGGTATGGTTTTTCAAAGACCTAATCCTTTTCCTATGTCTGTATATGACAATATCGCTTTTGGTCCAAAGCATCATGGACTAAAACAAAAGTCTATTCTTGATGAGATTGTAGAAAGAAACTTAAGACAGGTTGGTATATGGGATATGGTCAAAGATCATCTTAAAGATTCAGCTTTTGACCTGGCTCCAGGTGAACAGCAACGTCTATGTATAGCACGTGCTTTGGCTGTAGAGCCGGAGGTTATATTGATGGATGAATCATCTAGTGCACTTGATCCAGAATCTACATTAAGAGTTGAGGCCTTGATGGAGGAACTAGCAAAAAAATATACAATTATTACTGTAACTCATAGTATGGAACAGGCAGCAAGAGTATCAGATATGACTGCCTTTATGATGATTAATGATGACAGAGTTGGTACATTGGTGGAATATGGTCCAACTGAAGATATATTTGCAAGACCTAAGGACAAACGTACAGAGGACTATATTACGGGTAGATTTGGATAGACATTAAAATAATTTGAGGAAAAGGAGGAAATCAAACATTAAACTTATCTTAGTGGATGATTTAATGTTTAATTCTTGTGAGAGATATGAATCGAAAAAACGTAACATGGAGATTATTTAAACTAACAAGAGTATCTATGAGTTTTATTATATTAACTCTAATAACAAGTATCATGTCAGGTTGTAGCCAAACACCTGGCACAGCTACCATTATTGCAGGGTCAACTTCTGTACAACCATATGCTGAGGTTTTAGCTGAAGAGTTCATGATTATAAATCCAGACACAGAGATTGATATTCAGGGAGGAGGGTCTTCCGCTGGTATTACGGCAGCCCAGACCCAAAGTGCAGAAATTGGCATGTCATCCCGTGGATTAAAGGATGAAGAGAAAAGCCTTTGGAGTATTGAGATTGCTAGAGACGGATTAGTAATCATAGTAAATCCAGAGAACCCTATTAAAAATCTTACCTTGAATGAGGTTCGTAATATTTATACAGGCTCGATTACCGAGTGGAGTCAACTAGGTGGTACAGAGTCAAAGATACATCTTATAGCAAGAGAAGAAGGCTCAGGTACTAGAAGTGCTTTTACAGAACTAGTAATGAATGAAGAAGAGATAACTCCTAAAGCCATAGTCCAAGACTCCAATGGCTCAGTAAGGCAATTAGTTGCAGGGGATCCAAATGCTATAGGCTTTATATCAATGGGTTTGGTTAACGAGCAGATAAAAGCCTTAGCTTTAGATGGAGTAGAAGCTACAGCAGAAAATATAATGAATGGAAGCTATGCATTGTCTAGACCATTTTTGTTTGTGACCAATGGAGAGCCTACTGGGACTGCTAAAAGCTTTATAGACTTTACCATGTCCAAAGAAGGACAGGAATTACTTAGCCATGAAGGACTTATTCCATCAAGAGAGGGGATGGGAAAATGAAGAATAATAAGAAAGATTTATCAGGACACATATTTTTAGTAATGGCCCTTTCAGCCTTGTCTGTGTTGGCACTTATTACAGTGTTTATATTTATAAAGGGTGTACCTATTATTGCTAATGTTGGCGTGATGGACTTTGTTTTCGGGATGAAATGGGCTCCTAGCCAAGGCTTGTATGGAATTTTTCCAATGATAGTGGGAGCTGTTTCGGTAACAGTAGGAGCAGCAATCATAGGAGTTCCTATTGCCATTGCTGTAAGTATTTTTCTAGCTGAGTTTGCTCCTGCAATTCTGAGAACTATATTTAGGCCGGCTATTCAGTTGCTAGCTGGGATACCATCAGTTGTATATGGTTTCTGGGGAGTTTTGTTCATTGTTCCATTGATCCGTGATTATCTCGGAGGACCGGGTTTAAGCATATTGGCAGGCTCAATTATTTTAGCTATTATGATATTGCCAACTATTATTAGTATCACTGAAGTGTCTATTCTTGCTCTACCTCGCCAGTATAAGGATGGAGCTCTTGCATTAGGATTGACACATTGGCAAACAATATGGTACTTGCTACTACCTGCAGCCAAGTCTGGAATTGTTGCAGCCATAATCTTAGGATTAGGCAGGGCAATAGGTGAAACTATGGCTGTAATAATGGTTGTTGGAAATGCTGTAGCCCTTCCTGAATCAGTTCTTGATCCTGTAAGAACCCTAACTACAAATATCGGAATTGAGATGGGATATGCATCTGGTGAACATCAACAGGCTTTATTTGCTACAGGTATCGTATTATTTGTTATTATAATGATTTTAAATGCATCAGCCCAATATATCACACGAAAGAAGTGAAATTAATATGAGTAATAGTGCAAAAACCTCTCAAAATATAGCAAAATTTTTAATTTGGACAGCTGCAATTTTTGTCATGGTGATTCTTTTTTCCATAATTATTCATATATTAGTTAATGGAATGCCTATGATAAACTGGCAGTTTTTAACGGAGATACCGAGAAATATGGGTAGATCTGGGGGTGTATCCTCTTCTATTGTTGGTACTTTACTTGTAACTGCAGTTGCTGTTATTGTAGCAACACCATTTGGAATCGGAACAGCAATATATCTTACGGAGTATACAAGAGAAAGCAGAATTACTAGAATTATACGTTTTAGTGCGGAATCCTTAGCAGGAATACCATCTATAGTTTACGGACTTTTCGGATTTATCTTCTTTGTTATTTACTTGAAAATGGGATGGTCCATCTTATCTGGTGGATTAACAATGGCTATAATGATTTTGCCTACTATCATACGTACAACAGAAGAAGCTATTCTTACAGTTCCACAGCTTTACCGCGAGGTTGGATTCTCCTTAGGAGCTACAAAGTGGCAGTCTATAACCAAGACTGTACTTCCATCAGCACTACCTGGTATTGTTAATGGAGTAATCTTGAGTATAGGTAGATGTGTAGCCGAGACGGCGGCTGTTATGTTGACAGCTGGTTCAACTTTGCGTATGCCTTCATCAATTTTCTCCCCAACTCGAACCATGGCAGTACATTTTTACATACTGGCGAGAGAAGGAATATCCATGGAGAATGCCTATGGAACAGCAGCACTCCTAATTATTATTATTCTTATTCTTAATGTTGGTTTCAATATGTTAGTCAATAGATTCATAGCTAAAGGCCGTTAAGAGGTGAAAAATGATAACAGAATCTAAAATAAATATAAAAGAACTAAATTTTTATTATGGACAAAAACAGGTTATTAAGAATTTAAACCTAGATATACCCAAGAATGAGATTACAGCTATTATTGGGCCATCTAATAGTGGAGTTACAACACTGCTACGTACATTGAATCGTTTAAGCGACTTGACTTACATAGCTCGCCCTGAGGGAGAGATATTTTTAGATGGAAAAAATATCTTTGATCAGAATATGAATGTAACAGAGCTGCGCCGTAGAGTTGGAATGGTATTTGAAGTGCCAACCACCTTGCCTATGTCCATTTTTGACAATGTGGCCTTGGGACCTAATATGCGTGGGTTGAAATCCAGAGCAGCATTGGAAGAGGATGTAGAAAAAGCCCTTCGCATCTCTGCCCTTTGGGATGAAGTCAAGGATAGATTAGATACTCCTGCAGCCAGGTTATCCGGTGGGCAACAGCAGCGTTTATGCATTGCCAGGGTTTTAGCCCTTGAACCAGAGGTTATATTATTGGATAGACCTTGTTCAGCCCTAGACCCTATATCAACTGCAAAAATTGAGGAATCCTTAATGCAGCTTAAGGAGCAATATACCATAATCATTGCTCCGCACACCATTCAACAGGCTGGTCGTATATCTGATAAAGTTGCATTTATGCTTATGGGAGACTTAATAGAACATGGCAATACTGAAGATATTTTCACAGCTCCTAAGGATAAGCGTACTAACGATTATCTTACTGGAAGATTTGGTTAAATATAATATTCTTTAAAAGTATGTAAAAGGAGATGAGCATTTTGAGTAGAGAGAATTTTACACAGAAGATACTTGAGGTCAAAAATAAGGTATTAACCATGGGAAATATGGTTGAGAATGTTATTGAAACTTCAGTAACTGCTTTAAAGACACAAGATCTTGAACTTGCCAAAAAAGTATATAAACTAGATGATGAAATAGATGAGCTAGAACTTGAAATCGAAAAGGAATGTATGATGCTTATTGTCCTTCAACAGCCTCTTGCTAAAGATTTAAGAACTATTGCTTCTGCTTTAAAGATTATTACTGATCTAGAAAGAATGGGTGACCATGCAGTAAACATAGCTAAGGTTACACTAGAAATAGGTAATGAACCACTTATTAAGCCTCTTATAGATATTCCAAAGATGGCAGCTATCGTTCAGGAAATGTTAAAAATAAGTCTTGATGCCTTTGTAAATGAGGATGCAGCTCTTGCAGAAAAGGTAGTTGAGAGAGATGAAGAAGTGGATGCTTTATATGATAGAGTTTTAAATGATATCCTTAAAATCATTAAAGAAAAAACAGACGTTACAAAGCAAGCCACAAAACTTCTATTTGTTGGACGTTTCCTAGAAAGAATCGCAGACCATTCTACAAATATATGCGAAAGAACCATCTATATGATCACAGGTGAATTAAAGGAAATAAACTAGAGATATAAGAAAATGATAGGCGCATTTATAAGTGCCTATCATTTTTTGTTTACACTTATTTTTCACTTTAGCATCACAAGCACATCAAGATTAAAAGCTAAACTAGTATCAAGATAAGAAATACAATAAACAATATTATCTAATACAACTAAAAGGATGTGTTAATTGTGAAAAAGAAAAGTATGATAATTTCTGGAACCCTTGTTTTAGCATTGGTACTAACAACTGGAATTGCCTTTGCAGCCAACGATTATTCTATTGGACCTATTAGAAATCCATTGACCCAAGAACAAAGAGATGTATTAAATAGTGTAAGAAAAGAAGTCACAGAAGAGGCTATGACATATCTAGTAGCTAATGGAACCTTAACTCAAGAAGATGCAGATGAATTCATAGCTAATGCTGACAAAGCCCCAACAAGGCCAGAAGGATTCAAGAGAAATAGTGAGATTTCAGATAGTATAGCTAGTGAAGAGATGGAAGCATTAAGAACAAAATCTCAGGATCTATTTGAATTTGAATTAGATAAGCTAGTAAAAGCAGGAACTATCACAGAAGAAATAGCTAGTCAGCTAAAAGAACAAAGACCAATGAATCAAGGAAGGGTAAAGAATAGAGGAATTTCCTTAACAGAAGACCAAATCACAGCAGTCACAGAAGCAAGAGAAAAAAGCTTTACTGAGGCATTATCAGCTCTAGCTAGTGATGGAACTATAACTCAAGAAGTAAAAGACCAAATTCAGAGTTTCCATGAAAACAATATCTTAAACAAAGGAGAATTCAGAGGAAATAGAGGGAAAATGGGTTTATCCACAAATCTAACATCTGAACAAATGGAAGCTATAAAAACTGAAACAGATAAATTATTTAAAGAAAAGATAGAAGACCTAGTTTCAAATGGAGCGATATCAGAAGAAGTTGTAGATCATTATGAAAATATGCCACTAAATAAAGGAAATAGAAGAGGTTTAAAATAGATTATAAGCCTGGTTATAATACCAGGCTTTATTTTTGTCATGAAGGATTTTTCGAACTAGTGTAGAATATAGAATAGATACATATAAAGGAGGAGTCCAACATGTCCATTATGAAGGTTGCTAATATACAAATGAAAGTTTCAGATAATAAAGAGGATAATTTTAATACAGTTGAGAAGTATTTGGATGAGACTAAAAATGAGAAGGTTGACCTAGTAGTCTTGCCGGAGATGTTTAATTGCCCCTATCAAACTCATAATTTCCCCATCTATGCTGAAGAAGAAGGAGAAAGTAGCTGGCAAGCATGCTCAAGCCTGGCTAAAAAATATAATATCTATTTAGTAGCTGGGTCCATGCCTGAAAAGGATAAGGATGGAAGGGTATATAATACCTCCTATGTATTCGATAGACAAGGCAATCAAATTGGTAAGCACAGAAAGGCCCATCTATTTGATATTGATATAAAGGGCGGACAATACTTCAAAGAATCCGATACACTAACTCCTGGCAATCAAGTTACTGTATTTGATACAGAATTTGGGAAGGTAGGCCTTTGTATATGTTATGATTTCCGATTCCCTGAACTATCAAGACTTATGGTAGAAAAAGGAGCTAAGATAATAGTAGTACCTGGAGCATTCAATATGTCTACAGGACCCCTACATTGGGAAATCCTATTTAGATTACGTGCGGTGGATAATCAAGTATTTACTATAGGAGCAGCTCCAGCAAGAGACCCTGAGTCTGGATATACTTCTTGGGGACATTCTATAGTTGTATCACCTTGGGGAGATATCATAAATGAAATGGATGAAAAAGAAGGATATATAATAAGCGAACTTGATTTGAGTTTAGTAGAAAAGGCAAGAAAGGAATTGCCCTTATTGGCCCATAGAAGACATGATATGTATAGGCTGGAAGAGCTTGAGAAGTAGGTGGAGAAGCTCCCTATCAAGAAGATAGGGAGCTTTCCTTTTATTTTAAATCCTCTAGACAAGGAGATTTTTGTTTAAAGATATTTAATGAAAAACTATACATCTAATGGTACACCCATATTGGGATACCCAAAGAAAATTTTTAGGGTATAATTTAGTTAGAATTTGAAAGGGGAAAAGAGAATTCTTAAGGGGGAGAATTAAAATGTGTATATCTAGTAGAGAAAGGTTTTTGGCAGTTAGAGATATATTTCATACTGAAACTGATGAGGAGAATCAGCTATCTTATGATGACGTGTTACAAAAGTTGCAAGAATTATTTGGACCTATCCCTATAAATATGAAGGCAGTAAAAGATGATGTAAATTCATTGATTAAAATAAAGCCACACTTAACAGTAAATATTGAAAAATATGGTAAGAAGGCCTTTAGCTTTCAGGAAAGATTATTTGAAATCTATGAATTAAGGTTACTAATGGATGCAGTTTCAGCCTCTAGATTTATAACTAAGAAACAAAGAGATAGTATGCTTGAAAAGATTAAGTCCCTAACTAGTAAACATCAAGCAAAAAGACTAGTCAACCAAATATATATTGATGATATGGTAGTAAACGAAGATGAAAAATTAAAGATAACCATAGATAGATTGCACATAGATACTCAGGCGAATAATGATAATTTAGAAATATTGAAAAGCCCATTGTTTGCTACTGATTATAATTTTAGTTTAGCTACATTTAAATATGGAAGATATGACTTGAATAAAAGATTTATTATAAGTTCTAAACAATACAATGTAATTCCACTGAAATTGGTAATGAATAATGGGTTTTATTACTTAATTGCCTTTAACATAGATAAAAAAGAGTTTATCAATTACAGGGTTGATAGGATGAGAGATATAAATACAGAGGAACAAATGCTAAGCAAAGATATTGTAAAAACTCTTTCAGAATTTAATTGCAAAGAACACTTGAATCGTTGCTTTAATATGTATCCTGGGGAAAAAGCAAAAATTAGGCTAAGATTCGATGCCCATTTAATTAATGCTATCATAGATAGATTCGGTAAGGATGTAGATATCCAAGTTGAAGAAGATGGCAAAGGATTCATCCTACAGACAGAAGCTGCTATAAATACCGGGCTAGTTAGATGGATATTAAATTGGGGTTCTGATGCTTTAGTATTAGAGCCTGAATCACTTAAGGAAATGATTAAGGATGAAGTAGAGAAGATGTTTAATCAATATGATAAATAGTTTGCTAAGTTTTACAAAAATACAACCCCAAAAGCAACTAGGATTTTTGCTTGCTTACTCTATGATATAAATATGAAAATTCATCAAAGTCTAACAATGAGGTTATTTAGCTGGGGGTCAGGGCAATACCAATAATGGTCTACCATCTTTTTCATATGCTGATAGAGTATTATTAAGAAGATAAATACAAGCAAACTTAAAGGAGGATGTTTATGCAAGCGTACGGAACATTTACTAAAATCGGTGACTATATTTATAGGACAGATACATATCTTCAGTTTGGCGATTCAGAAAATTTAATTGGTGCTTGTGTACTTTGCAACCCTGGATCAGCAGAATTAGGAGATAAGAATGAAATGAAAAAGCTAATAGAATACAATGATTCTGAGAGTTATGAAATAAGTGGGGAGTTAAAAGTTGACCCAGCTATGAGACAATTAATTGAAATCTTGGAAGGTGCTTATGGAAAAAAACTAGATGGAATATTTAGGATATATAATTTATTCACATTAAGGAATTCAGATATGAAATCAGCAATTAATTGTATTAAAGATAATGTTGTTGATCCAACTATGGTATTTAAAGATTATGACGACTTTGCTAATGAATCCTTAGATGAAACATTGGTTTTGACTGCATGGGGAGTAAGTGATCTGAAACTATTACGTGATAAAAAATATAGTTGGTTGAAGTTAATTAATAAGAAGAATTCTAAAGAGATTGGTAAACTTAAAGAAGGACCTCATTATTATCATCCTACTCCTCATTCTCATGACGATAAGAAAGCATTCGTAAGATATATTATAGATCAATATAAAGCTCATTTTTAAAAAGGCTACACCATGATAATATTCACTAAAAGTGCAACCAAAGCAAATATATCATCGGATTATTCAATAGAACGCAAAGATTTTAATGATAATCCTCGTAGTCCATGGGCTATAGATGAGGTCAATCCAAATAAAATAGTTGGAGGATTCTCTACTTTAAAATTAAAAAATGAGTATAGGCTAATAGCATATTTATACTTATCCCATATGGGAGGGAATGGTTTTGTATACGCAATTCCAAAAGATGATAATTCTTTAACTCTTACTGAATGTGATATTGATTATGACACATTCTTAAATCCGCCAAGGCCTAATAATGCATTATCTTCATTTATGGAGGCGATCGATGGTGATAGGACCCCATTTTCCTATCTACAAGCAGCAGTATTATGTCATACAATTTATGAATTTGGGGCTTCAGGGCATGGTTCAAGCTGGAGTATTAATACCATTTTACCTATAGAAAATCCAAATGAATATCAAATAAAGTATGAATGGGATATGGTCAATGATGAACCAGAAGTTGTTAACCCTCATTTCTACTACGATGAAAACCAAAATCCAGTAGTAGTATTTTTTATAATAGATGATGTGGGTACGATTAAATTGAATGAGATTAAACATACTTTTAGTAAAGATAATTATACTATGAAGATATCTAGTAGGACAATTGCTACAGCTGGATCAGGCATAATTTATTAGCTAGTAATTTTAATTAATATCGGGGGGGATTTAATTGGAAACTATATTTGAAAGCTTCGATGGACAAAAAATTATTACTATTAGTGATGAAAAAATAGTAGTTAACCTAGAAAAGGAATCTGCCACTTTTAGCAAGCTAATGAATGAATTAGGTAAAGAAGTAGAAGACTTAAAATCATTCGTTAATCAAGGGATCCCAGGTAAAATAAAGATTACAAGAAAATATCAGAATAAAGATGATATTTCAAAATTGTTAACTGAACTTCATATTCCCTTTTACTCTTATACTATTGATAACACTGAAGCGGTAGATGAGTTTTCTTCTAGAGTTGTTAATATTGATGATTATAGGCTAAGGTGTGTTTTAAATAATAATAAGTGCATTAGAGAATTTGGCGATAGGTATGAATACTGTTTGGTGAAAAACTATGAAAATTTATATCATGAACCTGTAATTGATAGTATTCAGTTTGATGATGTCTTTGTACAGCTCTTAACAGATAAGAATACAAGGGTAATTGTTTCTATAGACTTTCAGAAAGATATGTTTAAGATAGTGGATATCTTAGATTGGATAAATAAAAATTCTGTAAAGATACTCCGTGACAAAGAGGACAGAATTGAAGATGCATGGAATATGATTGAAGGATTAAAGTTTAAAGATCTACCAATAGTTCTCTATAGAAAGGGTTTTGAAACAATCCATATAAATATAAATTCTCTACGAGAAGTAACAGATGAATTTATACCAGGGATTCAAAGGATAAATACGATGAATTCTAAAGAGATAGATTCTTTAGATAATAAAGGTGAAATTTTTTTAAACGGTAGAAAAATAGATTACATACCAGAAATTAGAATTGATTTAGGAAATGATCTTCTGATTTCAAATGGTCATATCTTTGTAGCAAGCTATTTAGGAGATTATGGTGGGTGTATTGGTTTGTTTGAAGAAGAGGGAGATGACCTTCCCCTAGCCTGGATATATGATACAGAAACTAAAGTGTATATTGATATTTATGAAAATGATAATCGAAAGGTAATTTTTGTGGAGCATAGCTATGCTATAGATATAGACTCCTTATTGAATATATAGGAGGTGTAGTATTGAACAAAAAGAATCCTAATTCCAATCTCTGGGCAGGTATTATAGGTGGACTAACTGCAGCTTGGGCTAATTTTCTATTACAAAACAATAAGCAAAATCAAGAGGAGGATTTTCATTTTCAAGATATCTTTGAGATCTTTAGTAGCGCTTATGATAAGAAATTAGAAGGCTATAGGTTAAAGTACGATATAAAGCAAAATTTAGTAAAGCCAAAGTATGTTAATATAACTAAGACCAATAACTGGCTATATACCATAAGTATTGATGATAAAAGATTAAATACAGTTATCTTCGACTCAGCTGAATTAATACCTGAAAATACTGAAAGATGGATTTCTTATACATTCGATGAGTATTTATATGAAGGCATGATTATTGTAAATACACATCTAATTTGGGTTTATGCAGTTATAATTAATGATTATATGACTATATTAATTAGTGATGAAAAAATAGAAAAGTATGATATTATGAGTCGGAGTCACATCCCTGAGATCGTAACAGATTCATTTCTATGTTCTAGTTTAAATGAAGCAGAAAGCCTAGCAAATGAAATGAAAAGATACTATCATAACTATTATGAAAGAGTAATAATAAAAAATTCAATTCCTGATAATCTAACTCAGGCTTACCATCCTGATAGCGGTAGATTTATTGAAAATATTAATTCCATCAACGAGCCACCATTTCAAGAAGTAGCAAAACTCCTTAAAGATACTAGATTTTATAATACAAACCAACTCATATACTCATTATTCAGCATAACTAACCTTTTTAAGGATAAACATCTAATAAATTCAGAAAAGCACCTTGAATATATGTTAGAATTTGACCACGATATTCTTGAAAAAAGTGGAATTTTGGATAAAATCAATCAAAGGCTTATTGATGTTTATATTGGTCTAAAAAGAGATAGAAAAATAAGAAGAATCATATACAACTATAATTCAAAGGACAAATCTAGATTAGATAGCCTAGGTAGAAAGCTTAAGGAAGCAGGTCTTAATAATATTGCAGTCTATGTATATGAAAAGCTCGTTTGTTTAGAGGATGATTTTTCAAATAATATAAACTTATTTGAAGCTTATAAAGCCATAAACGATATTATAAGTGTTATGGAATTAAAGATCAAACTCGAGTCTGAAGTTGATTTTCCAACCCTTGGTCTAATGAAGAGGATAGATGAATTCCTTAGAGATATGAATCATAAATGGAGGGAAGCTAATGGATATACAAAATCCAGCAAGTTACTTAAGAGAAAATCCTAGCATATTCGAATTCTATAAGCTATTAAAAGGCTCTCGTTATACAGTAGTATTAACCGGGGCTGGAATGTCCACAGAAAGCGGAATACCGGATTTTAGGTCATCGGATGGACTTTGGAGAGGAATAGATCCCATGAAGGTTGCTTGTAGAGAAGCCTTATTATATGACTATGATAAATTTCATGACTTCTATAAAATTAGGGTGGAAGACTTGGAAGATTGCAGCCCTCATATTGGTTATGAGATACTAGCTAAGTGGGGAAGAATCGGATTTATCAGAAGTATCATAACCCAAAATGTTGATGATTTTCATATTTTAGCTGGGAATAGAAGGGTAATTAGGGTACATGGTACAATAAATGAATTTAGTTGTTTGGAGTGTAGTCAGTCAGCAACTAAAGAAATGTTTATAAATAAAGAAAAGTGCACTAATTGTGGAAATAACTTAAGACCTAATGTAGTTTTATTTGGAGAAAGTTTACCTGAGGATGAGTTTGATAATGCTGTAGATGAAATCAGTAAAGCAGAACTATTGATTGTAATTGGTACAAGTTTATCAGTTTCTCCTGTAAACCAACTAATTCATTTAACTAAAGGTAAAAAGGTTTATATAAACAATGACATAACATATCCACATGATTTTTATTTAGTATTCACTGAAAATGCAGGAGACTTATTACAAATATTGAATAGGCTTATCTTCAAAAATATTTTTGATGGTATTTCTGTAGATGAAATTTACGATGCAGCATATGAGTTTTTCAAAGAAGATGAGGAGGAGTTTTATCCACAGAGCAGGACTTAAGATGCCTAGGGGCTATGGCTGGATAAGAAACCCTAAGAAGTACTCATACAATAAGGTCTATAACATAACAAGTTTTAACATATTTAGGTTATTGAAGAAGTTGTTAAAGTAAAATAGATGTGCTAAGAATGGATGTTTTGAATTGCGAATAATGAAATAGCAACAGTAATCCAATTAGGGTATAATATTAGTATAGCAAGTAAGAACGGAGGGATATTATGACCTTGGCAAGGAAATTAGAAGAGCTTTTAAAAGACGATTTGAAACCAGAAGATATTAAGACAGTAATAGATTTAGCGGAATTTCTTAAGTTCAAGGAAAATCAGAGTATATGGGCTAAAATAAATGAATCAGAAAATGAATATATTTCTGAAGAAGACCAGCTTCGTATTGAAGAAATCAAACTTAAGGGTGAATTTATCGATCAGGATGATTTATTAAAAGAGTTGGGGATCGATAAAGATGAAATATAGAATAAAGTATGAGAAAAGTAGTCTTAAATATTTAAAGAGACTTGATAAGAATACTCAAGTGCGAATTATTAAGGCAATAAACGATTTGCCCCTTGGAGATATTAAAAGATTACAGGGTAGCTCTGAAAATTATAGACTTAGAGTGGGTAATTTTAGGATAATATTTAGTAAAGATGATAAATATTTAATAATACTAATAACTGTATAAAAGCGATATTTGATCTTCTTATCACTGATAAGGAGATTTTTTGTTCAAAGGAGGATTCTCTTAATAAATGTAGAATTATAACGAGGTGAAGATGTCTCCCACCTCGTTGCAATGGTGTTAAGTAATTGCTATGATACATGAATTTCCATGACCGCCCCATAATGTCTTACCTCAATCTAATAATACCATCGCATAGTAATTCCATCTACCATAAGTCTCTATTCTAGTATCAATTTGAAATCCAGCACATCTTACGGTTTTGTAAACATCAATACCACAGGCTTCCATCATAGGTCTAATATCTCTGTTTTTCTGCGGTGGCAAGTTAGACTCTTCCAGAGTCTCTGGTTCTTGTCCTGGTCATGTTTTTCCTTCTTCGCCCTGATCAATTGGAAGAGCTATCAGGGCAAATGCTTTGTAGAGCCCTTGACCTACTGCCTCATGTTCGATACTTAAAGCAACCCTGGAAGTAGCTGAACCTTTTGAACCTTTTATTAATAAGGCTTTGCTATACTCCTTTACGACTTTTTTCGTTTCCTCAACACTAGGAACCAAGGGAGGATGACAAGCATCTTTTCCATAGAAAGGACAACCGTATTTACATTTCCATACCACCCAATTATACACAAAGATATTTTCTGTATCTATTATCTTTGCATCTTCTGCTCCAAGTTCAATTGACTTTGCCCTAAGGTATTCAAAGGGATCCTTAGGAGTATCTATAATAACAGGCTCAGGCTGATTTGGATAATACTTACATCTTTCTTTCCTACATCCATGAGGATGTCTTTCGGAATCCTTACATACTAATTGACTTTCACATGGAAGTTCAATATTTAGGTACTCTTTTGCAAGTGTACAACTTGTACTTAAAGCTGTATATACAAAGTTCTTACAACAGCATGGCCCTGTTTCATTAGCTATAGCTTCAATAACCCTAGAAACAACATGCATTGTAGCAGCAGTTTCCTTATCTTTAGGGCAAGCAGCTCCAAGAATAACACTAAATGCAGCACCTATTGCAGGTGCAACACCACAAACACCGGTCAAGCCACAATAAGCACCAATAGCTTGTTTGCGTGTACGATTTAGAGCTTCAATTATTTGTGTATTAGTTATTTTGATTTCCCCATGATTTTTTATTGCAATTAATAATGACCCTGCAGCTACCCAAGCATGCTCACAACCTAGCATAGGAAGGGAAGCATTATTAATAATATCTTCTGCTATACTTATTGGATTGCTACCTTTGGATTTATGTATTAAGCGGATTACGTTTTTAAAGGACTTTTCCCCATGACAAGCATCACATACATAGTGGCCATTAGGGCAATGTACATAACCTAGTTCTATCTTGCCGCATTCTATACATTTAAACTCTTTTCCAACTTCTAAATAATCTAGTTTACCACCACATATAAGGCAATTTTCCGTATTTTCTTCATTGTGCTGACCAGCACTCCCATTTGTGGGTTCTCAACAACCACTATTTCGGCCTTTAATCTCTTCTACCAAGATGCCGCCTCCTTCCCAATCTTTTTTCCTTCTATTATTGACACTAACTCTTTACATTTTTCAATGATCTCCCTGACCATCTCATCTGATATTCAGTATAAATTGAATCTACCCCTACTTTCATAACGAGCTAGCCCAGCATTTTTCAATATCTTTAAATGATGGGAAGCTAAAGGTTGTGAAATTCCAGCCTTTCTAGCAATCTCATTAACACTTTCACATTCTTTTGATAAGGCTTCAACAATTTTCAACCTATTTTCATCAGCTAAGACTTTAAAAACTTGTTGTATATCCCCGAGAGTATTTATAACTATCACAACCTTTGATATAAATATTGATTTATATAAATATGCATTTATATTATAAAATATTATTTGTAATGTCAATATTAATTATCAATCTTATTTATCTTGTTTATTTTTGTTGCTTATCTCTTGCCCAATGCTATAACCCTTACAACTTTCCCCTTATTTTCAAACTATAAAAAGTAATAGTATTATCGAAGCTTGTACGGTATACTTATGTACAAGTAGTAAACAATGATACTAAGTCATGTAAGTACAAACTCAAGCACAAAGTGAAGGATAATATGAGCGAAAAAGGAGCTAAGCTTATAATAGTACCGGGGCATTTAATTTGAAAACAGGACCCCTACATTGGGAAATCCTATTTAGATTACGGGCAGTGGATAGTCAAGTATTTACAATAGGAGCAGTTCCTGCTAGACAAGGCAAGAAAGGAATTGCCCTTATTGGCTCATATAAGATATGATATATATAAGTTGGAAGAGCTTGAAAATGTACTTACTTATTATGAATTTTTTAAAGAGCATGAGGGGGAGTTTAAATGAAAATTGGGCTTATGCTTAGGGAGGATTAAAATGACTGAAATTGCTGATAAAGAATTAACTTTTCAAGAAACAATAGAAATATTAGTAGATAGGTATGGAACTGGAAGTCAAGATGGAGTCAAAGCTAGCCTAGTAGAGTGTCAAAATGTTTTCGGTTGTGTATCTATTAGCCACCAGAATCAAATTGCTGAATTATTTAAATTGGACAAGAAAATTATAACTACAATGATAAAATTCATGCCTTCAATTAAGCAATCAATAGTGGAGTATGAAGTGGTTTGCTGTTCAGGAAGTAGGTGTGCAAAAAATGGTTCAATAGAAGTGCTAAAAGCAGTAAGAGAAACTTTGGGTATAGACTTTGGTGAAACCACTGAAGATGGGAAGATAAGACTTTCAACTCAAAATTGCTTTAAGAAATGCAATTTAGGACCTAATATAATGATTAATGGCAAGTTCTATAATAAAATAGACAAGGAAAAATCAATAGAGCTAATGAAAACTATTAAGAACTAGCTATTTCTATTAATCTATGTCAATCTCTATATAAAATAGATAAACCAATATAGATAAGGAGTCTATACACATGTCAAAGGATGATTTAATCAGATTTATTATGCAAACTGAAGTTGACAAAAGCTTAAAGGAAAAGTACAACGTAATTATGGACAAGCTAAAAGGGGACAAGGCTATAACGGAGGAGCTAATACCACTTGCTAAGGAAAATGGTTTTGAATTTAGCCTTGAGGATATGAAAGAGCTTTGGAAAGATCCTAAAACTGAACTCTCAGACGATGAACTTGAAAGGGTAGCTGGGGGTGAATTTAGATTCAGGTTTGTTCAAATTTGTAAAGCTAACGTCGACCAAGCAACATTTAAGTTATACAGGGCTCAAGATACTAATGAATGCCCAAATTATGTAATTAAGTTTAGTCCACCCACCCCTAGAGCATGTCTAACTTGTATAAATTACGAAAGTAAATATATATAGATAATAGAAGTATTACCAAGAAAATATCTTCCACTAGAAGAAAAAGGAGTGTATATATATGTCAAAAGAAGATTTAAACGAGTTTATGATGCTTACTGAAGCTGACAAAAGCTTAAAAGAAAAATACAACAGAATAATGTATAAGTTACAAGGAAAGAATGCTACAGATGAGGACTGGAACAAGGTAATATTGGAGGAGCTTATACCACTTGCTAAGGAGAATGGTTTTGAATTAAGCCTTGAAGAGATTAAATCACTGGGTGAAAAAACGACTAGTGTACTTTCTGATGATGAGCTAAGAGAAGTAGTTGGAGGCTCTGTTAGAGTTGTTTCTAGAGGATATTTAGTGTACTGTCATATGCCTTCAATAGATGAAGAAACATTTAGAATTCATCTTGACTCTTATAATAATGATTGTATCTATTATACAGCTGCAGAGGAGTATCGAAAATGTTATGATTGTGGACATTTTAATGTGGAAGAATATTTTGGACCTAAGGTATAATAATTACCTTTGTTAAGACCTTTGGTTTTTAACTCCTATGAATTGAGGTAATATGATATATAACATAGCTAATTCATAAGAAAAACTACATCCAATGTTTCTCTAGAAGCTTTATCTATAAATATTGCAAAGTATTAACACTTATGGTAATCTATTGGTAACATTAGTTAGTAGGGGGAATTAACCAATGGTAAAAACAAATAGAAAGATTTTTGAGGGAGGTAACCTAAGAGGATGTATTTGGAATATCTATTTGGAAGAACTTGAGCTTCCTGATAAAGCCATTGCATCATTAATAGACAAACCCCCGCATAATTTTGATCATATGAATTATTTGGAAATGCTTTTAGATGGTTATAAAGTAATTATTTCAAGTGTTTGTAATAGGATTCAATTGGTCATTCAAGAGCACCAATAAGAAATTCATAGACATAATAATCTTTTAAAAATATAAAAACTCAATAAAACCAATATACCAAGGATAGGTGAGAGGATTCACTCAATGACCCTATGCCAACCTGCATATGCAAGGTGGCCCAACTAATATAGTTAAGGATGTGTAGACCGATATATGATCTTCTTATAACTTGAACTGACTCATGTCAAGTAGACAAGTTATTTAATTAAAAATATGAACATTAGGATGCAAGGGTTCGATATTCTAAAGGAGCCATGCATTGAACTGACCCCCATAAGTTAGATTTTTTAGGTCTAACTTATGGGGGTCAGTTCAATATTTTGCCTTTTTATCTGCAATACCATCTAGTCCTAGTTTTTTGTATAAGGTAATCCATCTTTGAACAACTGATTTTGGTATACCTAACTCTTTTTCAACCTGTCTTACAGATTTATTTTTTTCAATACTTCAAATGTCGCTTTTTCTTTTGTTTCTAAATTATACTTAGTCATAAAAATGCACCTCCAAATGCTAGATTTATTGTCTAACATTTGGGGTGCACTTCAGAACTCCTGTCCCTATTGTCCCATATCTTTTTCAATCCTTATCCTACTATTTCCTCTCTACTTTATCCTGTATTTCTAGAACAACTTTATTCTTACCGTACATATAAAGGTTATTCACAAAATCAATAAACAATTAAAAACAACTAAATAATATATAAAAGCACATTATTTACGTGCGTTTAATATGGACTTTACAATTGTGATTTATAATCAATTTGAAATAATAAAGTACATCAAAGATTAAAAATCAAAATAGAGGGGTGTTAATATAGAGATATTAAAAAATATTTAATAGGGTTAGATGAATAAGTAAAAAAGTACAAAAACTAGTGAAAATTACGAGGAGGCTATTAAAGTATGAAAAAGAAGTCATTGCTTATTTTATTATCTTTTTGTTTACTATTGTCAGTTACAGGATGTGGAAAAAAAGCTGTAACAAATGATGACATTGATTCAAGTAAATTAACGATTGAAGAAATTACTGAAAAGGCAAAAGAAACAGGTATTATTGTTACAACAGGTATGCCTGATGAATGGGCTAATTATGGTGATTCATGGAAAGATTTAGAAGAGAAATACGGTATCAAACATTCAGATACTGATATGGGAAGCGCTAAATCCATTGCAAAATGGGATGCAGAGCGAAATAATCCAACAGCAGATATGGCAGATGTAGGATTAACCTATGGACCTATAGCAGTTGAAAAAGGATTAGCTTATCCATACAAGACATCTTATTGGGATAGTATTCCTGATTGGGCTAAAGATGAAGAAGGACGTTGGATAATGGCCTATTATGGAGTTTTATCAATGGTAACAAATCCAGAACTAGTAGACAAGGCTCCGACATCATATCAAGATTTATTAGACGGGGACTACACAGTAAGTATTGGTGATATTGCCGGTAATCAAGATCAATTAGCAATTATTTCAGCAGCCTATGCATTTGGTGGGGACTTAGAGAATTTACAGCCAGGACTTGATTTTTATGCCCAACTTGCAAAAGAGGGGCGTTTAAGAGTTGCAAATAACGATTTAGCAGCATTTGAAACAGGTGAAGTTGAAGTATCATTTATTTGGGATTTCAATGCCTTAAAATGGGATGAAGAAGTTGAAAGTTTGAATTTAGATATTTGCATACCAGAAGAAGGTAGTGTTATATCCGGTTATATACCACTAATAAATAGTGGTGCTCCACATATATATTCAGCAATGCTTGCCCGTGAGCATATGTTAAGCGATGAAGGTCAAATCAATTTTGCTCGTGGATATGGACATCCAATACGTGAAGATGTTGAAATTCCTCAAGAAATTCAAGAAAAATTCTTGCCTAAAGAGGAATATGAAAGAGCAAGACCACTATATGATGTGGGTGCTTTGCAAAAAGCTATAGAAGAGATCCCAACCCTATTTGAGGAAAATGTACTAGTTCATATCAACTAAACATGAAATTATAGACATCCTTATTTGGAAAATACAATGTGAGAGGGCAATTAATTTTGCCCTTCTCGATTGAAAAGAGGTGGTATATATGGAACAAAAACTAATTATGGTGCTTATTGATGGGGCTAATGATGAAATAGCAAGTCTCAATATGGGATATTTGAATCATTTGGTTGAACAAGGATTAGCTGCCAAGTATACAGTAAGGGCAGAGTTGCCTACAAATTCTCGTCCTTTGTACGAAGTTTTATTAACAGGGACACCAGCTTGTATTAATGGAATTACTAGTAACAATACTGTGCGATTGTCTCATGAAAAAAGTTTGTTTCATTTAACAAAAGAGAACAACTTAAGAAATGCAGCAGCAGCATATTACTTTATCAGCGAATTATATAATCGTGCACCTTATAATAGATTTGAAGATTCGTATCAAGAAGACCCTACCAAACCTATACAATATGGACGTTTTTATTATGAAGATAGCTATCCTGATTCTCATTTGATTTTGGATGGAGAGTATTTACGAAAGAAATATAACCCCCATTTTTTGTTAATTCATACGATGAGTACTGATAATATGGGGCATTTATACGGATTAGACTCAAGAGAATACAGAACATCTTTAAATAAAGTGGACAATGAGTTAAGCCTTTTTATACCAATATGGATAGAAGAGGGTTATCATATAGTAATTACTGCAGATCATGGAGTAAATAAAGACTATTACCATGGTGGCATACATGATTCTGAACGATTGGTACCTTTATTTGTGATTAGCAAAGAAGTTGAGCCAGGCTATTATGAGGAAAACATAGGACAATTACTAATTCCGCCACTTCTGTGTGATTTACTTGGAATAGAGCGTTCTGAGAAAATGTTGAAAGATAAATTTCCCGGTTATGAAAAAAGGTAGGCGAAGTAGATGAAAAATATAGATCCAAAAAATAAAAAGTTTCTTTTTATTTCATTATTTCCATTTTGTGTTTTAGTTACTATATTACTGCTTGTACCTGCCCTAGGCTTATTGATTGATAGTTTTCAAAACAATGCAGGAGCATTTTCCTTTGAAAATTATGTTGAAATTATAACAAATAAATTCCATTTACAAGCAGTTATTAATAGCTTAAAAATTTCCTTTATATCTGCCTTTATCGGTATAATTATAGCTTTGAATATGGTATATTGGTTAATTAAATTATCTAATAGAGAACAAAATCATATTATTACCTTGTTAAACATGACATCCAATTATGCAGGAGTGCCATTAGCACTTGGCTATATGCTCTTACTGGGTTCAACAGGTTTTCTTATGCTTTTGATTGATGATATAGGTTTAGATATTTTTTCAGATTTTAATTTGTATTCTTCCGTGGGTGTAACCTTAGTATATATTTATTTTCAAATTCCCATGGCAATTTTATTAATGTATCCGGCTTTTTTGGGGATTCATAAAGAATGGAAGGAAGCTTCACGTCTGCTTGGTGCTAATGAATGGAATTTCTGGTGGCACATAGGATTGCCAATTTTATTGCCCAGTATAGTGGGAACTTTTAGCATTTTATTTGCAAATGGGATGGGTGCTTATGGTACAGCCTATGCACTTGTGGGTAGTGGCTATAATCTAATGTCTGTACGTATTGCTAGCCTTGTAAGCGGAGATACAATTCCAAGACCCCAACTATCTAGTGCATTAAGCGTTGTATTGGCGATTACAACGATTACTATTATGTTGTTAAATGAAAAGTTAGCTAAGTATATGAAAGGAGAGAAGAAATGATAAAGAAGATGACACCACGTATCATGATGGGGCTATTACTCTTCTATTTGTTGTTGCCACTTGTTGTAACGTTTGTTTATTCAATAGCAACTGAATGGTACAGAACTGTTCTACCACCAAGTTATACCTTCAAATGGTATATCCAGTTGTTCACAGAATCACGTTTTTGGTTAGCCATGGGTCGCTCAGTTTTTGTGTCAATTATGCCTATTATACTTAATTTGGGGATAGTTTTAGTTGCAATCTTTGCTGTAGTTGTTTACTTGCCGAAATATGAGCGTTTTTTACAAGCCATAGTATTTTTGCCCTATGCTATTCCAAGTGTTGTACTATCCATTGCATTTTTACGCTTGTTTTCGGGCTTCTCTGGTCCCTCTGTTTGGTTATTAATATTAGCTTTTTCTGTACTTATATTACCACAAATATACCAAGGGATTAGAAATAGTATGCGAACTATAAATATGAAGCAGATGATTGAAGCAGCTACGATGTTAGGTGCTTCGAGATTTCAGTCATTTGGGTTGGTGATTGTACCCAACATTTTGCCAGGTATCAAGGTATCTGCCCTTTTATCCTTTTCTGTTCTCTTTGGAGAATTTGCATTAACACAAGTGTTATTGGGTGGTTATTATGAAACAATACAAATGATGTTGTATAAATATTCAAAGTTATCTAGCCATCTGTCAAGTGCTATTGTAATTTCTTACTTTTCAATTGTATTGTTGATAACTTATTTTGCTCTTAAACTAAGTAAACGAAATTTGAATAATGATATGCAAAGGGGTGACCTTAAATGAGTTATTTAGAAATAAAAGAAGCAGAAAAGCATTTTGATGATTTACAAGTATTAAAGAAAGTTAATATATCAGTTAAAGAAGGCAAGTTAGTTTCTTTATTAGGACCATCAGGTAGTGGAAAAAGTACTTTGTTGAGGTGTATTGCAGGTTTAGAAGCATTAAATAGTGGTTCCATTATTGTTGATGGAGAAGATATTACAAATAAGGATCCAAAAGATCGTGAAATAGGATTGATGTTCCAATCCTACGTACTGTTCCCAAATATGACCGTATTTGATAATATAGCATTTGGTTTAAAGATGAAGAAGTATTCAAAGGATGATATCAATACTTGCGTAACAAACATGATTGTTAAGATGGACTTAACAGGTAAGGAGAAATCTTATCCAAGCCAATTGTCCGGAGGCCAAAAGCAGCGTGTTGCTTTGGCTAGGGCATTAGTATTGGAACCGAGAATTTTGCTCTTCGATGAGCCCCTAAGTGCATTAGACCGTAAACTTAGAAAACAATTGCAATTGTATATAAAGAAATTACAAAGAGAATTAAATATTACAAGTGTATTTGTAACACATGATCAAGAAGAAGCTATGATTTTATCAGATGATATTTATGTAATGAATGATGGCATTGTTGAACAACATGGTACACCTAAAGAAATATATACAAAACCCAAAACTAGCTTTGTGGCAAAATTCATAGGAAATTACAATGTATTTGAAACAAGGGTTTTTGAGAAGTTATTTGAGAATAATATTAAGAGTCAAGACGTAGCCGTGCGTCCAGAAGTGATTAAAATTTCTAAGGATAAAGATTCAAGTCAGGATAGTTATATATTAAAAAATTGTAAGGTAACTGATGAGTTAGTTATAGGGAATATTGTGCGTTATGAAGTGCTATGTGGAGAGAAGGAAATTAACGTTGATATTATTAACCATAAATTACAGGAAATCAATATAGGAGATATAGTGACTATTAGTATACCTAAAGAAGAATGCATCTATTTGCAGGACAACTAAAAAACCAGTTATTATGAAAGGGCTGATAAAATGAACAAAGAAGCAAGAATTGAAGGCGTAATATTTGATTGGGCAGGAACTATAATTGATTATGGATGTTTTGCACCTATGGCATCTTTTATTGATGTATTTAAAAAAAAGGAAATAGATATAACTATAGAAGAAGCTCGTACACCCATGGGAATGATGAAAAGAGATCACATAAAGGCAATATGTCAAATGGATAGGGTAAGTAAGCTGTGGAAGGAAAAATATGGGACAACGCCTAATGAAGAAGACATTGATGAACTATTTAGAGATTTTCAGCCAAATTTGATGGAGATTTTAAAGGATTATTGTGACCCTATTCCGGGAGCATTAGATTTAGTTAAGAAGTTAAAGGAGAAAAACATAAAAATTGGTTCTACCACAGGATATACATCAAATATGATGGAAATAGTTGAAAAAGAGGCTAAGAAAAAGGGGTATGAACCTGACAGTGTTGTCAATTCTTCCGATGTACCTAAGGGTAGACCATACCCATATATGATTTGGAAAAATGCAATAAATCTTGAATTAGATGATTTATCAAAGGTAGTAAAAGTTGGGGATACTATTGCAGATATTAAAGAAGGTATAAATTCAAAGGTATGGACTGTTGGAGTTCTATTAGGTAGTAGTGAGATGGGTCTTACACTGGAAGAAGTTACAACAATGGATAAAAATGAAATTGAAAAAAGAATGTCAAATACAAAAGAAAAGTTTATAAATGCTGGAGCCCACTACACTATAGATGATATTTCAAAATTAGATGAGGTTATTGAACTAATCAATGAAAGATTGAAAAATGGAGAAAGGCCAACAAAATAAAGGACAAGATCATAGGAGGACAATGATGGAAAAAGTTAATATAGATTTTATACCTGAAAATGATTATTTATTGCTTACACCAGGACCATTATCAACTACAAAAACAGTAAGGGCTGCAATGCTTAAGGATTGGTGTACTTGGGATGATGATTACAATAACTTAGTTGAGGATATAAGAAGAAGACTTGTAGCTTTAGCTACAAAAAATAGTGAATTATATACTAGTATACTAATGCAGGGAAGTGGAACCTTTTCAGTAGAAGCAACCATTGGAAGTGTTGTTCCTAAGGATGGTAAGCTATTAATATTAAGTAATGGAGCTTACGGAAGAAGAATGTTTAAAATAGCTGAGTATTTAGATATTGATTTTGTAGCATGTGATTTTAATGATAATGAGGAAATTAATTTAAATTCTGTAGAAAACATACTAAAAAAAGAACCAGATATAAGGCATGTAGCTGTAGTTCATTGTGAGACTACTACAGGTATTCTTAATCCTATAGATAAAATAAGCGATATCGTAAAAAAGTACAATAAAATTTATATTGTGGATGCTATGAGTAGTTTTGGTGGATTAAGCATAGATACAAACGAGCTAAACATAGACTTTTTAATAAGCAGCTCTAATAAATGTATTCAAGGGGTACCGGGTTTTGGATTTATTATTGCTAAAAAAGAAGAATTATTGAAATGCAAAGGGAATGCTAGGTCTTTGTCCTTGGATATTTATGATCAATGGGATACAATGGAAACATCAAATGGTAAGTGGAGATTTACTTCACCTACACATGTAGTTAGAGCTTTTTATCAAGCCTTACTTGAATTAGAAGAAGAAGGTGGAATAGCCAAAAGATTTGAGAGATATTCTAAAAGTCAAAAAACCTTAGTGACAAAAATGGAGGAGATTGGAATTAGTGCCTTAATTGATTTGAAAAACCAATCTCCTATAATTACATCATTCATATGTCCAGATAGTCAAGATTTCAATTTTAATAAGCTATATAATATTTTAAAATCAAAAAAATTCGTTATTTATCCAGGAAAATTAACAGATATTGATACATTTAGAATAGGTACTATTGGAGATGTAAATTATCTTGATATGATTAGACTTGTAGAAACAATTGAAGAAAATAAGTTTTGGTAGTAGTTTATAATCGTGAAGCCCATCACTTGGAGGTTGATATAATGTCATTAGTAGCTGTAGAAAGAAAAGAATACATTTTACAATTGTTAGATGCTAAAGGCAAAGTGAAAACCACTGATTTGTCTAAAGCGTTAAATGTATCTTCTGAAACTATTAGAAGATATCTAGAAGAGCTAGAAAATGAAAAGAGACTTAAAAGGGCTTATGGTGGAGCGATAAAGGTTGCCTATGATATGGGAGAACCTGAGCATTTGAATAGAATGGTTCTCTATGCTAATGAAAAAAACCGAATTGGCGAGTTAGCGGCATCTTTAGTAAAGGACAATGACACTATTGCCATAGACGAGGGAACTACTAATCTTCAAGTGATAAAACATTTAATGGGAAAGAAAGATTTAAAGATAATTACAAGTTCGTATCCAGCTCTTACAGCTTTAATAAATTATGAAAATCAGGGAGTTTTTCAAGGGGAGATTATCTTTATAGGAGGAAAGATTGATTCCAAACATCTTAGGGTCTCAGGTGCTATTTCAGTACAAATAATGAATCAATTTTGTGTAGATAAAGCATTTATCTCTACAGAAGGAATTTTAGATGACTTTGGAATTAGTAGTTATGATCTTGATAAGGCCTTGCTTTCTAAAAAATTTGTTGAAAACTCAAAAGAGTCAATTGTAGTATGTGATCATTCTAAGATAGGAGTTAGGAACTTTTATAAAATAGCAGATTTTAAGGATATCGATATTATCATAAGCGATGTAAAGGCTCCAAAATCATGGAATAAAATCCTAGAAGAAGTAGATACTAAATGGTTAGTATCTCGATAAGCTTAATTTAAAAAAGAGATAGGGCTACTTGCTATTTCTGCACCTCGTTATAGTCACTATTATACTACAAATCCCTTGCAACCCTAAGCTATTATTTTGCTCCGGTGGATTGGAAACAACCATTACAACGACCTAAGGAATCATATATGGCTTAGATGCAGCTCTTTTAAGCATGTAGATCCCTTGATATCCATTATACTTTCCGTAGTTTATTTAAGAATCCAAAGGCTGTTATAAAAGCTAATACTGAAAATGCAGAATAAGTAAAATAAATCAATTCAATAAAAAATTCACAGTTTCAGCAAAATTGGGACAATAGGGACAGCAACTCCTGTCCTCTCGTCCACGTATTACATTGGAAGATCTCCTTATATTTGATAGGGAGATCTTTTGTTGAATGGAAAGTTCTACTTTTTATTCAATAATTTAGGAGGATAATGATATTTTTAGAAAAGTGCTCAAATTGCTTAGCAATTGTCGAAGTAAATCTAGATTATAACGGGGTTAAGATATCACCTACATCGTTGCAGCGGTGTTTGAGATTCCTGCAAGGAGTTTCATTGATGCTTAAAGTTAAATCGAGGGAATCCTAATAGCTAAAAGGGTATAAATATAAAGAGGTGGGGATTATGAAAAGATATCCAGAAAGCAAATTAGGCAAATGGGCAGTGGGCTTAACTATGATTTATATTATAATCTTGCTGATTTTTTTCCTACTTATGGGTATAGGCATAGTTGATTTTGATACTGGTCATATTTGGGATATAACTCTTGGAATTGTTGTGCCAATAGAGTTAGTAGGATTTGTGCTAAGTATAATTGCCATAAGAAAAGATAAGACAGCGTTAATTAAATTTTCATTAATAGTTGGAATTATTTCCATTCTATTTCTGCTGACACATAGCCTTTATATCAATGATTGAGTGTTTTATTATTTTAAGTTAAAGAATACCCTGCTCAATGGTTTCAAATCAATAAGCAGGGTATTTTAATATAACTCAGTCTTCTATTTTAATTTAACGATTTATAATATTCAATAAATCAGCATTTAAGTAAAGATTTATAACAGTCTTATCGTTCCCATAGCCTGTAGAAATATCTTCAGCTATTTTAAAATCCTTTAGTATGTGGGATTTTCTTATGTTTTGATAGCGTCTCTTTATAATAATACCATTACTAATGTGCTTATTAAGGGTAGACATTGTAAATGGAAAATCTTTAAGATGTTTATAAAGTCATTATTTCCAATGTTCGTGATAGGACTCAATTGGTTATTCAAGAGCATCAATAAGAAATTCATATACATAAGAATCTTTTAAAAATATAAAAACTCAATAAAACCAATATATCCAGGATAGGTGAGAGGATTAACTCAATGACCCTATGCCAACCTGCAAATGCAATGTGTCCCAACTAATATAGTTAAGGATGTGTAGACCGATATATGATCTTCTTATAACTGATAAAGAGATTTTTTGTTTTAAAGGAGGAAATTAAATGAAAAGTTTAGGATAGCTTAGAACAATAATGGCAGTATATTAT
>CAZAJU010000013.1:0-32368 GCA_964485455.1 uncultured Tissierella sp. | reverse complement strand
TTAACCGATAGGGGAATCATTGTTGACAATGAGACACTTAGATGTTATATTTTAGATATTAATAGGTAAAACGATTTCCCCAAATATAGAGACTAATCAGATACACAAGAAAGGAGCATTCTATGTTAAACTATTTTATAGTTAATGCATTGATGCTGATTGGGTTTATCTCAATCATTTTTATAATCTATCAAACTGGCAGGAATTTATTTCCTAGATACCCTAAATTGGCCAGAGTTTTCTTGGGAATTTTGTCTGGAATAGCTGGCATCTTGTTGATGAGTCAAAGTTTTGAAACCACTAGCGGGGTTCTCATCGGATATAGAAATTACAATATTGGTATTGCTTCATTCTTCGGGGGCTTTATTTCAGCAGCAATAGCAGCAGTTATGATGTTCATCTATCGGGTGCTTGTGATTGGTATAAATCAGACCACATTGACTCTTTTAACTAGTTTAACAGTGCTGACAGTTGGAGCAACAATCATATCAAAAAATGTCCCAAAATGGGGATATAAATGGGCATATTTTTCCATGCTTAATATTGCAGTAACTTCTATTGCTCTTTATAGCTTATTGTATAAAGAACAAAACTCCATGGGTATATTTTTATACTTTTATATTGGTCATATCCTACTATCTTTTATGATTTATATCATCCTGAAACTTTATATCCAATTTAATGAGGCATATAAAAAGTTAGCCGAGGAATCAATTTTGAATATCCGTAATCACCTTACAGGACTAAAGAACAGAAATGCGATTAGGATACTGAAAGAGGAGTTTAAAAAGAGTGAGCCTCTGTCAGGAAAGCGATCTGTAATAACTATCGACATTGATAACTTCAGACTAGTGAACGACGCTCTTGGCCAACACTCTGGAGATCAAATAATCATTGATTTATCCAAGAAGATTATATCGCGTATAGGTGATCTTGGAGATGTGTATCATACTGATGGTGATGAATTTGTGGTTATTTTAGAATCAACGGATTTGGAAATGATTCAAGAATTCTCGAAAGAAATCCTTCAGGATTTAGCGAATCAGATTATGATCAACAATCTTCCATACTTCCTGACAGCCAGCATTGGGATATGTATTGGAGAAGAAGGAGTAACACTGGATCAGACCATGGAAAATGCTTATACGGCACTATACCTTGCGAAAAAAGAGAAGAATTCAGCTAAACTCTATACACAGGAAATGGAGAAAGTAAGGACTAGAGATGCAATTCTTGAGGAAGATTTACGAAGAGCTCTTGAAAAGAGACAATTGGAATTATACTTTCAACCAATCTATGATGTCAGAAAGGGTGTAATAAATCAAGCTGAAGCACTTCTCCGATGGAATCACCCAGAATTCGGTCTTGTTTCACCAGGGGAATTTATACCAATTGCTGAAAGAACAAAATTGATTCTTCCAATCACCGATTGGGTAATCAAGCAATCCTGCTTAAAATTAGCTGAGTGGAAGGAAATCGGAATTGATGGTATTATCGTTAGCGTCAACCTCACATTTATCTCCTTTGAGAATAGAGGAAATGAACTAACGTCATACATTATCAATTCAATTAAAGAGGCCGGAATAGATGCATCAAGTCTTAAGCTTGAAATAACGGAGAGTACCCTTATGCGTAATGCCGACGAAATCATCAAGGTTTTCCATGATTTGAAAAGTATTGGAGTCAAACTGGCCTTGGATGATTTTGGAACTGGATACTCTTCTTTCGGGTATATGAAGGACTTGCCTCTGGATATTATGAAATTGGATAGATCCCTTATTTCTGATATCTTGATGAGTGAAAAGGAGCAGATGATCGTGAATTCCCTAATCAAGATTATACATGGTCTAGGTCTTGAGGTTGTTGTGGAGGGAGTAGAGACAAAAGAACAGTACGAAAAACTTAAGCAGTATGATTGTGATTTTATCCAAGGATTTCTGTTCAGTAGACCACTGCCTGTTGATGAATTTGTAAAATATTATCGTTTTATGAAAGAAAATGAACCAATAGTTAATGATATCAACGACCCCGTATTGAATACTTAAGTTGGATTTTCATGGTAAAAAATAGTGGAATAGGTGAAATAAAAGGATTGATAAGCAACAAGTGAAATAATCCAGGTGTGTAAAGAGTATGAATCATAAAACAATTTATAATAACCAATATACAGATATTGGGTTTGAAAGAATTGGCTTGTTTTAATTAATTAAAGAGATTTTTCATAGTGAAAAAGTCCTTTATCCTGGATCATCAATACATATCTCGCCTTCTTTCGTATTTAAGCAGGTAATATATATTGATAAGATCTGGATAGGTTACACTTAATTAGACAGTAAAAACTCGGACATGATATAATAAATGAAATTAATTTGGAGGTTAATCATGTCTAATAAATCTAAGAGATATACAGAAGTATTTAAAAAGCAGATAGTGGAATTGAAAAATGATGGGAAAAGCCCAACGGAAATAGTGGTTCATTAAACTATCTTACTCCTGTGGAATATAAAATATTGATGTACGACAAAAAATTGTCTTAAAAATTGTTGACAATCCATTAGTTTATTATGAATTTATCAGAATTGTGCATGTAATTTTAATATCAATAAATCAAGGTTTGTGTTATAATTTGACAGATATAATACCAATTTAGGTTCTTGAGGTGATACTTATTGTTTATCGGATTAATTGATAATGCTAGCATTCTCATAACGATTATATTTATAACAAGTCAAATATTTAAAAATACTGGCATTAGCGTAAAGTCACCTATTAAAATAAGGATTTTATTTGGGATAATTGGAGGAGTTTCTTCAATTTTACTTATTATGAAAAGCATTAATATAACAGATAATATAATAATTGATTATCGGCACAATATAAATATCTTAGTTGCATTATTCGGAGGATTTATCCCAGCTATTATTACTGGATTAATTACAGCTTTTTTTAGACTTGTATATCAAGGAATAAGTCATGGGTCTATTATTGCTTTTTATGGGGCAATGATTTTAAGTATAGGATGTGGTGTTATATCATTGTGTAAATCATCTACTAGGCTTAAGATAATTATATTGTTCATATATTGCCTTATTGTAAGAAGTATAGTTTTTTGCCTTAGATTTGATGATATAAAAGCTGCAATTCCTGCAATAACAATTCTCTGGATATCCTCCATAATAGTAGGATTAGTGGTATGGTATTTTGTTCAATATCTTGTTACTTCTAATGAATTAATAAATAAATTAAAGAAAGACTCTTCAACTGATTTTTTAACAACTTTAAATAATACGAGATATTTTGATTTGAAATATAATCAGATATTAAGGGAAGCTATTAGAAATAATCATAAAGTATCCTTACTTATTATTGATATAGACAATTTTAAAAGTATTAATGATTCACATGGTCATATTGCAGGAGATGAAGTTTTAAGAGAACTAGGACAACTATTATTAAAAAGCTCAATAGATATTGATTTTGTATCAAGAATTGGAGGAGAAGAATTTACTGTAATACTTGAAAATGTATCTAAATCTGATACTGTAGATGTTGCAGAAAGGATTAGAAGATTAGTTGAATCTAATATTTTTATACTCTCAAATGGAACTGATTTAGAAATAACAGTATCAATTGGAATTGCCATATATCCAGATACAGTAAGTAATACCATATATTTAAAAGAAGTGGCTGACAAAAAATTATATGAAGCGAAACATGGTGGAAGAAATAGAGTGTGTATTTAGGTTATATAGATAATCATATTTAATTTAGTATTATCTAATTATCATCTATCTTATATTTAATCAGAATAAGGATAAAAGATATATTTATTTTGGATTAATATCACTAATTAAGGGTAATTATTACTAGTACTAAGAAAATAGTGATAGATATTTGATTATATAAAAAGGTTGGTGGCATGTAATATGAAAAGAATTGTAAAAGATAAAGTAAAAGGCTTTAGAACTAAAGATGGAGCAGGAGTAAATTTAGTAAGGGTTTTAGGAAATTCTACAATCGAGACCTACGATCCAATCTTAATGTTAGATTCCTTTGATAGCACTAGTCCAGAGGAATACGCTGCAGGTTTTCCAATGCATCCTCATAGGGGCATAGAAACAATAAGTCTTGTAGTAAATGGAAAAATGGTACATAAGGACAGTTTAGGAAATGAAGATGGTATTACAGATGGGGAAGTTCAATGGATGACAGCAGGTTCTGGAATATTACATGAAGAAAAACTACCTGCTTCTGATAAGCTCTTGGGAGTTCAGCTTTGGTTAAATATGCCAAGTAAATATAAAATGGCATCACCAGAATATCATAGTATTAAGAAAGAAGAAATAAAGGAAATACCTATAGATGGTGGAATCTTAAGACTCATAAGTGGACAGTATAAAGAGCATAAAGGGTTCATGGGAAAATACTTACCCCTAGACTATTATCATATAATATTGAAAGAAAACAGTAAATTTACTATTGAAACTGAGGAAAATAAATCTGTATTGATATTTTTACTATTTGGAGATGCTAAGGTGGCAGGTGAAGTTATAAGTGAAAAGACAGCTGTAAAACTAACTAAGGGAGATTCGTTGGATATAGAGTCTCTTAAGGATGGTATACAGATTCTATTTATAAGTTCAGATGAATTGAAAGAGCCTGTTTATTGGGGTGGTCCAATAGTAATGAATACTAAGGAAGAATTAAATTTAGCATTTATGGAATTGAGAGATGGTACTTTTTTAAAAGAAAAAGTAGAGTATTAGTTATTAGATATAGATATATCAAAAAAGCAAATTATTAAAACATTAGATAGTTATTGCTATAGGAAATCTAAAATCCTCTATTTCTTATTTTAATTAGATAGAGGATTTTTATTATTCTGCAAGCATGTACATACTTATTTTTTAAGTATTTACAACATTTCTGTTTATATATACAATATATGGGTAACAAAATTTTGTTAAGATTTTATCTTTCGCATTAAAATTCGACGGGAGGATGAGTGAATGCATTATTTGATTATAGGAATTATTTTGATACTCGCACTTCTTGCTATAAAAGTATCTAATAAGCATGGAATACCTGCGCTATTATTATTTATAGTACTTGGTATGGCATTTGGTGTGGGTGGTTTTGATTTTGAAGATTACAAATTTGCTGATAATTTTGCAACAACAGCACTTATGGTAATAATGTTTTATGGTGGTTTTGGTACCAATTGGAAGATGGCTAAATCAGTTGCAAAAGAAGCAATAGTACTCAGCTCTCTGGGTGTAGTAGCAACAGCATTTCTTACAGGCATATTTTGTCATTATGTCTTAAGATTTGATTTATTAGAAAGTATGCTTATCGGTTCTATAGTAGGTTCTACAGACTATGCAAGTGTTTCTAATGTTTTACGTTCAAAAAACTTGAATTTAAAATATAACTCTGCTTCTTTACTTGAACTTGAAAGTGGTTCGAATGACCCGACTGCTTATACTATGACAATGGTATTCTTATCAGTGATTATTGGTTCAGATATGTCTATTCCAATGCTAATTATATCACAGGTAGCAATCGGAGTTATTGTAGGCTTTTTATTTGCATATGTTATTGGAAAGTTGCTTAAAAATTTCACCTTAGGAGCTGATGGACTTTACGCAGTATTTATGGCTTCAGTTATACTTATTACCTTTTCTGCAACAAATCTGCTTGGTGGTAATGGCTTCTTAGCTCTCTATATTCTAGGAATATATCTTGGCAATATGGAATTTAGAGGTAAGTTTGATATAGTGTTTTTCTTTGATGGATTTACAGAAATCATGCAGATTGGTCTGTTTTTCATCCTAGGGCTACTATCCAATATAACAGACTTTATTAAGACATTTCCAATAGCTCTTGTTATTATGCTATTTATGACCATTATTGCTCGCCCCCTTACATTGTATGGACTTATGATACCATTTCGATTAAAGAGAAATCAAATGAACGTAGTATCATTGGCGGGTATTCGTGGTGCTGCTGCTATTGCTTTTGCAATAATGGCTGTAAACAGTGATGCTATCATATCCTTAGATATTTACCATATTGTATTTGGAATCTGCATATTATCTGGTTTAATTCAGGGTTCCTTAATGCCAATCGCAGCAAGAAAATGGGATATGTTGGACCCTCATGATACGGTTTTAAAGACCTTTAACTATTATCAAAACAAAGCGGAAATCGGATTCTTGGAGACCAGAATTCATCCAAATAGCAGTTTAATCGGAACAAAGGTAAAGGATTTAAATCTAAAATTTGATTTTATCGTAGCTAAGATTGAAAGAAATGGAAAGACAGTAGTTCCTAGAGGAAATGTAGTCTTAGAAGAAAATGATCTAATTGTTATAGGTGGTGAAGAACACTTTGATGAGAGTGGTCAAGATCTTGTTGAATTCACAATTCCAAAGGGACATCAGTGGGAAAACCACTATCTTAAGGACTTAGATTTACCATCAGATCGTCTTATAGTAATGGTCCAGCGTAAAGATTGTGATATAATTGTTCCAATCGGGGATACTATACTTTTAGAAGATGATAAAGTTATTATGATTAAGGTCAAGCATGAAGATGAAGTTTTCAGTGAAAAAGAAGAGAAAAAAGAGTAATAAATAAAATTACCCTCAAAAGTTAGTCCTAGAATCTAACTCTTGGGGGTAGTTTTAATTAAAGACTCCACTTTTTTTAAGTCGTTTCTTAATGATAGGTCCATTGATAGCTGCAATTGCGATTTTAATAAAATCAGCTGGAATATATGGAATCACACCAGCAAATAAAGCAGCCTTCAAAGTTAAATTTGCTTGATAAGCTAACCAAACAGTACCTAATGCATAAGTAACAATGGTTCCTAGAATCATACCCAATATATACATTTGAATTTTATTTTCAAATTTATCAACAAAGAACCCAGAAATAATTGACATGAATACAAAGCCAATTAAATATCCTCCAGTAGGTCCTAGAAGCTTTGCTGGTCCTGCAGAAAAGCCTGAAAATACAGGTACACCTGCAAATCCAATTAGAAGATAGACCAAGCAGCTGATAGTACCTTTTTTTCCTCCAAGTAAAATTGCAGTGAAATAAATAGCAAGATTTGTAAATGAAATTGGTACAGGTGAAATTGGAATAGCAATAGATAGGGGTCCTAAAATACAAGTGATTGCAGTCATTATACTTATTAGTACTAGTGTTTTTGTCTTTTGATTTCTCACAATAAAATCCTTTCTTAGTTTTTCAAAGTTATTGTCTTCATGAAGTATAATATAAAAAGCCTATATTGTCAACCGACAATTGATTATAGGTTGACAATAATCTAGATTAGAAGCAACTATATATTTAAGTTTATAACGAGGTGCAAATGTCCCCCACTACTAGATGAAGATACTAAGCGACTAATACCAAATCAAAGATTTGGGATATCTGCTTATTTAAGTGGCGGGTACCTATTAGGTTAAACAGGTGGTATGTATCAATCACCAACTTCGTTGCAATGGTGTGAAGTAATTGCTACGCAATTACCTCTGATATTTAAAAGTATTCTAAAAGTTGTTTAGAAACACTCAATTTGGGTAAGCATTATTATGAAAATATATCGATAAGTAATAAAACATACGGAGGTAAAAAATGGTTAAAGAAGATATTCACAAATTATTAAATGAGCAAGTAAATAAAGAAATGGCTTCAGCCTATATTTATTTAGACATGTCTAACTATTATATAGAAAATGGTTTGGATGGATTTGGCAATTGGTTTAAGATTCAGGCTCAGGAAGAAATGGACCATGCTATGCTGTTTATCCAGTATATGCAGAACAATGGGTTGTCTGTTAAATTAACAGAAATAGCAGCTCCTGAGTTAGAATTTAAGAGCTATGACGCTCCGCTTCATGAGGCATTAAAGCATGAACAGTATATCACTGCATCAATCCACGATATATATGATTCAGCATTTCAAGCTAAAGACTACAGGACTATGCAGTTCTTAGATTGGTTTATTAAGGAACAAGGTGAAGAAGAGAAAAATGTAGATGACTTAATACTTAAATATAAGAACTATGGTAGTGATCCTAAGGGTTTGTATCTTATTAATACAGAACTTGCAGCTAGAGTTTATGCTCCACCATCACTAGTTTTAGGATAACAATTCCAAGCAGGTATTCTTCCTCTTGAAAAAGGAAGAATGCCTGCTTTGTTTTTTAAATCAATTGTTTTCTCTCGTTGAAGAATCCTTTATATGATAAGTAACATGCTACAAAAGAAGCTATAGATGTGGTTGACAATAGCATGAAGGTTACCATTATCTGATATTTAATTGCTACAACTGGTGAGGTGCCAGCAAGAATAAGTCCAGTCATCATACCAGGAAGAGATACAATACCCAATGTCTTTGCAGAGTCTATTGTTGGAAGCATACCGGTTTTAATAGAGTCTCTAATTATCTCTATGGAAGATGGAAGTATATCTGCACCAAGGGAAAGCTTTGTTTCTACTTCTTCTCTTTTGTTTTTAAAATTAGAGCTTAATTGCCTATAGCACAAGCCTAGCGCTATCATTGCATTGCTTATTATCATTCCACCAACAGGAATAATTTGATAGGGTTCGTATTCAATTGCCCTAGAAAATACAAGAATAGATAGTGTTATAATAGTACCTATGGTTATTGATATAAATGAAATAGTTACTCCGTTCTTAATATTCTTACCTCTTTTAGAAGCGTTGACACTTGCATTGAAGGTCATTAAAAGAAGTAGTAAAGTAGTAAAAATAGGATTTTCAAGTCCAAAAATGTAACTAAGTAGATAGCCTACAGCTACTAATTGGATAACAGCTCTTATAATGCTTATTACAATTTCCTTCTCCAATTTCAATTTTTGAGTATATGAGAACAATAATGATACCAATACTAGTGATGAAGAAACCAAGAGGGAAGAAGTATTCATTAAATTAGCTGACTCATTCATTATAGCACCTCCAATGATTTTATTTCTGCAGTTTCTATAGTCAATAACTTATTAGCGTTTCTTCGGCTTTGATCAATATTGTGAGTTACCCAGATGATTGTAGTTCCTTTTTCGTTTAGGTTTTTTATCACACTTTCTACAATAGCAGTGTTATCAATATCTAAAGCAGATGTAACTTCATCTAAGAGTAGCACTTCAGGTTTAAATAATAATGATCTTATCAGAGCAATTCTCTGTTTTTCACCACCGGACAAGTTTTTTACTTCCTTATAAAAATAATCCTTATTTAAGTTGAAAAGATTGAAAAGTTCTTCCACCCTTTCTAAATCCACCTTATTACCCCTTATTTCATATGGAAAAGATACATTATCTATTACTGTTTTACCAAATAAGTATGGGGTTTGAAAACAGTAAGCAATGTTTTTTCTAAGCTCCGTAGGCTCATAGTCCAGAATGGATTTATTCTTATAGATTACTAAGCCTTTTGAAGGACTTATAAGGTTGCAACAAAGCTTTAGAAATGTGCTTTTACCACTTCCTGATGGGCCTACAATAGAAAGATGATCCCCTTGCTCTATAGAGATTGAAATATTCTTCAATATAGGTATTGTATCCACAATATATGATGTGTTTTGAAACTCCCAAAATGGCAATATACTCACTCCTATCAATTCAAACTGATAATTCTATAAATACCATACTGTAAATATGTATACTTAGTCAAGTCTACTAAATAGTATGGAAATAGTCTAATCATAAAGATTTAAAATCTTCAGTTTTAAATAGTGTCTTTATTTTTAAAAAAGTGTTTACAAATTTAATAAAGAATGATATATTCATATAAGTAGTTTAATTAGATAAAGTGATGATGAGAAAGAGTAAATATATTTATATTTCTTAGAGAGTGCATAGTTGGTGGGATTGCATAAGTATAGTATATTGAACACATCTCTGAACAATTAGGTGAACCCTTTAGTAGTAGCCGATTCGGAGTCTCTGCACCCGTTATAGTGCTAGGGTATGAATGTACCTGATGAGATTGATACTGTGAGGTATCAATAAATAGAGGTGGAACCACGTGATTATTACTCTCGTCCTCTAGTGTAAGCTAGATGATGAGAGTTTTTGTTTGTGAGTATTATGGCCAAATATTCACAGATTAAAAAATAAAACATTAATAAAAGGGGAGATTTAAATGAAAAAATTATTTAAAGTAGTTGCTTTATTAGTATTAGTTGCTATATTTGCTACAGGATGTGCTCCTAAAGAAACTCCAGCTGAAGTAAAAGAAGAGCCAGCTGCTGAAGAAAAACAAACTCTTGTAATGGGCCTTGATGATACATTTGCTCCTATGGGTTTTAGAAATGAAAAAGGTGAGATAGTTGGTTTTGATATTGATCTAGCAAATGAAGTAGCAAAAAGACTTGATGTAAATATTGAATTTCAACCTATAGACTGGTCTATGAAGGAAACTGAATTAAATGCAGGAAACATTGATTTAATCTGGAATGGGTATACAATTACTGAAGAAAGAAAAGAAAAAGTAAACTATTCAGAGCCATATTTAGCAAATGCACAAATATTAATTACTATGGCAGATTCACCAATAGAAACAATAGCTGATTTAAAAGGCAAAGTAGTAGCTACTCAAGCTGAGTCAAGTTCACTTGATGCTGCAAGAGCACAAGAAGGGTTTATAGAATCATTAAAGAATGGAGCTTTAATAGAATATGCTACATTCAATGAAGTATTTAATGATCTTGAATCAGGTAGATCTGATGCAATCATAGCAGATGAGGTACTTGCAAGATATTATATGAAGAATAAGGGATCAGAGCAATACAAGGTTCTAGTAGAAAATCTTGGACCTGAAGAGTTTGGTATAGGAATGAGAAAAGATGATACTGAACTACTTAAGAATATTAATGATACTCTTAATGAAATGAAAAATGATGGAACTTATGATAAAATTTATGCAACGTGGTTTGCAGAAAACTAGAATAATTAGAATTTACTAAAGAGGGGACTATTTAATGAAAGTTTTTGAAATGCTCATACCAATGACAATAGAAGGATTGAAGACAACATTTGGGGTATTTTTAGTTACCTTAATATTTTCTATTCCATTATCTATTATAGTTGCGAAGCTTAGAATGTCTAAAAATAAGACTGTAGCCAATATTACAGGTACCTATATATATATAATGCGTGGAACACCACTTCTATTGCAATTGATGTTCATTTTCTTTGGCTTTCATTTTGTCCCTGTAATAGGATTTGCTTTTGGTAGATACCAGGCTATATTTATAGCCTTTATACTAAACTATACTGCTTATTTTGCGGAGATATTCAGGGGGGGAATAAACTCCATAGATGTAGGACAAGTAGAGGCTTCTACGGTATTAGGATTAAGCAAGACCTTTACATTTATGAAGGTCATACTTCCACAAGTAATTAAGAATGTTATGCCTTCAATAGGAAATGAGGTCATTACCTTAGTTAAGGATACATCACTAGTATATATACTAGGTGTATCCGATGCATTAAAGGCTGCAAAATCAGTTTCAAATACCTACTCAACATTTATACCGTATATATTTATTGGGTTTGTATATCTTGTGATTATAGCCTTTCTTACCAAAATTCTAAGCCTTATCGAAAATAGGTTTAGTTACTATAGATAGGAGGATATTATGACATTAATAGTTGAAAACTTAAGCAAATCATTTGGAGATACTAGAGTATTTGAAGATGTATCCTTCTCTATAGAAAAAGGTGAGATAGTATGTATAAAGGGCAAATCAGGAGAAGGTAAAACTACACTTTTAAGATGTTTAACTACATTGGAAACACCTGATAAAGGTTCAATTAGAATAAATGATAAATACCTTTATAGAGAAGTGGATGGAAGTATTCAGACTGCTTCAAAAGCTGAACTTCAAGAAATAAGGCAAGAGATAGGGCTAGTATTTCAAAGTTATAACCTCTTTCCACATATGAGTGTTAAAGAAAATCTTATGTTAGCACCTAATTTTTTAAAGAAAAGCTCTACAGAGGAAATCGAAAAAAGAGCAAATGAGCTTTTAAAACAGCTTGGTATGGATGGTAAAGAAGATAGCTATCCCTATCAGCTTTCTGGTGGACAACAACAAAGAGTTGCAATAGCTAGAGCGGGTATGTTAAATCCATCAATCATATGCTTTGATGAGCCAACTTCAGCATTGGATGAGGCTACTAGAAGTCAAATATCAGAAATTATAAGATCCTTAGCAGCTCAAGATATTGCCATTATAATTGTTACCCATGACAATGCATTTGTAGAGGAAATAGCAGAAAGGGTAATTACATTATCTGGAGGAAGTATTTCAGAATCTAAAAATTAAAAAATGCTTGTTAAAAAGCCACTTGTTGAATCTAATCTCAATAAGTGGCTTTAAAAATATCTTTTATTTTACTAATAATAGATTTTTTAGATGGGGTATTTTTAATCTCTTTTTTTAAAGCTTGCTCAATAAACATGTCTTGGCTGTCAATAAGGATTTTATTGTCTTCTATTTTATTATAATTTCCTTGGGAATCAAGGATCCAAGCATTAACATTATCATATAATGTTGTTTCGATAATTTCAGTTATCTCCTTCTTAATATCTGAATTATATATTGGACATGCAACTTCAACTCTCCAATCCAAATTTCTTGTCATCATATCAGCAGAAGATATATACATCTTTTGAGATTCCCCTGTGCCAAAAATGTATACTCTAGAATGTTCGAGAAATCTGCCGATAATACTCCTGATTTTAATATTCTCAGTCTTTCCCTCTATACCAGTTAATATGCAGCATATGCCTCTTACAACCATAGAAATATTAACCCCGGCATTTGAAGCTTCAGATAGTTTGTTTATAATATCTATATCTGTTATGGAATTTACCTTTAAAAATATCCTTCCATCCCTTCCTTTTTTTATCTCCTGATCTATCATTTCTAATAACCTAGGCTTCATAAAGTTTGGAGCCACAAGTAAATGCTTGTAATGGCCTTCATGATTTCCTATCGACATATTTTTAAAAAACTCGGTTGCATCTAAACCAATTTCTTCACTTCCGGTAATGAAGGATAAATCTGTATATAGCTCAGCTGTTTTTTCGTTATAGTTACCTGTACCTATTTGTGTTATAAATTTAATTTTTCCTTTATCCCTATAAGTTATAAGACAAACCTTAGAATGTACTTTATATTCCTCAAATCCATAAATTATTTTACAGCCTGCATCTTCCAATTTCTCTGACCAGTCGATATTATTTTGCTCATCAAATCTAGCTCTCAGTTCAATCAGAACAGTTACATCCTTGCCATTTTCTGCTGCTTGGCAGAGATAATCTATAAGGGTAGCCTTCATTGCTACCCTATATAATGTAATTCTAATAGAAATTACATTAGGGTCACTAGCTGCCTGCCTTAGAAGATAAAGAAAAGACTTCATGCTAACATAGGGATAATGAAATAACAAATCCTTTTTGCCAGCTAGTTGCATCATATTTGTATTATGTAAATCCAATGTATTTACTGGTATAAAAGGAGGATAAACCAAATTTTTATTTGAGTTTTCAGTAACCTTATTAATTAAGCTAAATACATAATTCATCTTCAAAGGAGTCGACAAGGTATAAACCTGTGAATCAGAAATATCTAATTTTTCACATAGATATTTGGAGAAATAGGAGCTTAAGTGATTACTAGTTTCCAATTTTACTACAGCCAGTTTCTTGCGAAGATGAAGGAGTTTTTTCATCTGATTTCTAAAATCCTGTTCCTCTTCAGTGGCATCATCCTCAGATGTTATATCTGCATTTCTAGTAACGGCTAAACATACTTTCTCGCTTATATCAAACTTCCCAAATACTTTATGGACAAATTCAAGTATAATTTTTTCGATATGAATATATCTATTAGCTTTTCCCGGAAGAAAAAGCACTGAAGGTAGTATCTCTGGCACAGGAACAATCCCAAAGATAGTTTTATCCTTATGTTTTAATAGACAGGCTATATAGACTGCCTTATTCTTTAGATGTGGAAAAGGATGGTGTGAATCTATAATTTGTGGAGACAAAATTGAATATATGGTTTCATTAAAGTAATTCTTAACAAATTTCTTCTCGCTATTTTCTAATTCATCATATTCCAAGGCATAAATGTCATTAGTCTTTAGCTTTTCTATTATATTTTTATATGAACTATTATACTTTTCGTTTAGTAAACTGACTTTATCATAAATTTTTTGGAGTTGTTGATTTGGAGTTAGTCCAGATTTGCTATCTAAAGCCATAGGAGTATAGACTGATTTGTCGTACAAACCTCCGACTCTTATCATAAAAAATTCATCTAGGTTTGTTGCATAAATAGAGACGAATTTTAACCTCTCTAAGGTAGGAATTGAATCATCGTCAGCCTCATCAAGTACTCTTTCATTAAATTTTAACCAGGAAAGTTCCCGGTTTTGTTTGAAAATTATATTTTCCTTTAACAATTTATTAGTATCCATAATCTATGTCCTTTTTTTATATTATTTTATATAAATACCCTTCAATACCTTGAATATCACAACTTTTTACTACTGCAATCTAAAAAGTCACATCAAATATAAAAAGTAATATTCTATCTATATATTTTTAAATCCATTAATCTTGTTCAATTTAATATATTCAATTTAACATAACACGGATATGTAAAATCTAGGTTGTTTAATTGTTAAATATGAGTTTATATCATTTTAGAAAACTACAATTTGGGTAAAAAATAAATTAGATAAAAAGCTTATTAATATTATCCTAAATATAAATATTGATACTTAACCAAAATAAGGAGGAGTTACATGTTAAATCCAATAATTAATATTGAGAAACTAGAATTACATTGGAATACAGAAAATCCATTTTTATTCTGTGCCAATCATAAGGAGCTGTATCCAAAAGGAAATGATGAATTTGGACCACCAAAGGAAAGCTTAGTTGGTAGAAACATAGGATCTGACTTTTCAATTAAGGATGGTTGGAGTATGTATCATGGTATAAAGGTACCAGGATTTCCTGTTCATCCACATAGAGGATTCGAAACGGTAACCATAATGCTTGATGGATTCGTAGATCATTCAGATTCTCATGGTGCATCCGGTAGGTACGGAAAAGGGGATGTACAGTGGATGACAGCAGGAAGTGGACTGCAGCATTCAGAAATGTTTCCTTTACTAGATAAGGATAAGGAAAACCCATTGCATATACTCCAAATTTGGTTAAACTTGCCTAAGAAGGATAAATTCACAGATCCAGTCTACAAGATGCTATGGGCTGAGGATATCCCTGTAATAGAGGATGAGGATAGCAATGGTAATAAAAGTAGCATTAGATTAGTTGCAGGTAAGTATAAAGACTATAAGGCTCTAGAACCGGCACCAGCTTCTTGGGCTCATGAAGAAAAGAATTTGGTAAACATATGGGTAATAAGCATGGAGCCAAATGCTACTATAGAAATCCCTAAGGTAAAGACTTCAATAAATAGGAATATATATTGCTTTGAAGGTGAAAATTTAAAGATTAACGATAATGAAGTAGAAGCTCTTAATAGATATAAGTTAGATGGAAATGCTGATATTACCATAGTTAATGGGAATAAGCAGAGTAAAATGCTATTATTAGAAGGAGAACCTATAAACGAACCAATTGCAAAATATGGGCCATTTGTAATGAACACCATGGAAGAGATACAGCAGGCAGCATTAGATTATAGAAAAACAGGTTTTGGAGGATGGCCATGGGATAGAAGTGACCCGGTTCACTCAGGTGAGAAAATTAGATTTGCAAAATATGCAGATGGAAGAGTAGAAAAGAGATAAGAATATGGAGGTCATGAGTTTTTCCTATAGGTAGTGGGAATAAACCCATGACCCTAAATTTGTCTTTCCGTTTACTAAGATAGACATATTATGCTAAAATAAAAAGAAAGCTAGAACACAGGAGGGACATAATGGATTTAAGAGAAGAAGCCTTAAAATTACATAAAGAAAACAAAGGCAAAATAGAAGTTACAAGTAAGGTAAAAGTAGAAAACTCATTAGATTTAAGTTTAGCATACACACCAGGAGTTGCTGAACCATGTAAAGAAATTCAAGCAAACCCTGATCTTATATATGAATATACAAACAAGGGTAATATGGTTGCAGTAGTAACTGATGGTTCTGCAGTATTGGGTTTAGGCAATATCGGAACAAGAGCAGGTATGCCTGTTATGGAAGGGAAGGCAGTATTATTTAAATCCTTTGCCAATGTTGATGCATTTCCAATTTGTATAGAAAGCCAAGATGTAGATGTAATAGTTGAAACTGTAAAGCAAATAGCTCCAACCTTTGGAGGTATAAATCTTGAAGATATTTCAGCACCAAGATGCTTTGAAATAGAAGATAGATTAAAGAAGGAGTTGGATATTCCAATATTTCACGATGACCAGCATGGTACAGCAGTAGTAGTATTGGCTGGTATAATAAATGCTCTAAAAGTAGTAGAGAAGAAAATTGAGGATGTAACAGCTGTATTGAGCGGTGCTGGTGCTGCAGGTATTGCCATTGGAAAGCTACTTATGAATGCAGGAATTAAAGATATCATAGTATGTAATAGTAAAGGAATCTTAGATAAAGAAGATACTAATCTTGATCCTGTGAGAAAAGAAATTGCCCTGTTATCAAATAAAACCAATAAGAAAGGCACCCTTGCTGATGCTATGGTTGGAGCTGATATATTTATTGGTGTATCAGCACCGGATATAGTAACCAAGGAAATGGTGGAAAGGATGAATGAAAATTCAATTGCATTCGCCATGGCAAACCCAGTACCTGAAGTCCTGCCTGAAATAGCATTAGCAGGTGGAATAAGAGTAATGGGCACAGGGAGATCGGATTTTCCAAATCAAATAAACAATGTTCTTGCTTTCCCGGGAATATTCAGAGGAGCACTAGATGTCAGAGCATCTGAAATCAACGAAGAAATGAAATTAGCAGCAGCATATGCTATTGCAGAATTAGTAACCGAAGAAGAATTAAATGAAAACTATATAATACCTAAAGCCTTCGACGAAAGAGTAGCAAAAGCAGTAGCAAAGGCTGTATCTGATGCAGCTATAAAGACAGGAGTAAATAGAGTAGTGCATTAGGGAGAGGTTTAAATACGACCCTGTTCAAGTTTATAAATCAATAGAAGCACCAATCCTCATAATCCAGGGAGATAATGATATACAGATAACTGTTGAAGATGCGAAGTCTCTAAATTCAGCTAAAGAAAGTAAATTGGTAATAATAAAAGGAATGAACCATATTCTAAAGGATGCACCAACGGATCTAGAGGGTAATTTAGAGACCTATAAAAATCCAAAATTACCCTTGAATGGGGAAATGATGAAAGAGATTGTTGACTTCATCGATGGAATAGGTTAATTTTACAATAAATACTTGTAAACATTTCTCTCCTTCATTAATAGAATAAAGAAGGCAGTTAATGAGGAGGGATATTTTGTTGTCAAGAGAGGAATTTATTAGAATATCTTTGGAGACAAATCTAGTTTTTCAAAGATTAATGAAAGAGCATCTATTTTTTATTGAAACTAATTTAAGGCCTATTGAAGAAGATAACATTCAGGAAGCCAGAATATTAAAAAGGAGCTTAGAGCACCTTTTAACAGAGACTGTGGTATATGCTGATGGGGTAATATCTAAAAATTCCATTGAGTCCAATGAGTTTGTTACTCCTTTTACCTTAAGGGCTGAAGAAGTAACTATGAAACTAGCAGGTGCAGAAGTTAATACGGATATCACTAAGGCTGAGCTCCAATTAAGAAGCAGTTCGAATGGACATTATGAGGAATGGCTAGAAAGCGCAGTTATGAATTTAAATAATAGAACTCTTAACATACTAAGGGAAGTCATTGAATACAAGGAAAAGATATTATCTTTAGTTGATAATTGTGATATTTTTATTACATTGTATCCAGAATTAATAAAGCATATTACCGAGGAAGCCAAATTATATCAGGAAACATTAAAAATTATACAAAATAAAGAGCTTCCAAAACTTAGCCTATGTGATGAGCTTAACTTCTGGAATCATATAATGGGAGAGCATGCTGAATTTATAGATGGAGTTTTGGATCCCACAGAGGAAGAGCTTAAGGAAGCTGCGGAAAATTTTGCAGAAAAGTTTGAGGAACTAGTAGAAGAATGCGGCAAGGTTCCTGAAGATGAAATAATTAAGAGGAGTATAGCTGCAACAAAGGATATCAGAGACTTTAAGATGGTAGCAGTAGAAGGAGTACTAGAGTGCAAAATCAAATCAATAATTCCACCTCTTTTAGCTGACCATGTACTAAGAGAGGCAAATCATTATTTAAGAATTCTAATGATGTTGAATAAATAAATCTGATAGATTTTCTATCAGGTTTTTTCTATTTAGAAATAGTTCAAGGTTTTTCGCCTGAATACAAATCTTGGAATAAGTTCCTGTCCTATTGTTCATCAAAATGTGATATTATCATCTTATCAGAATTAATATTAGACAGGAGTGATCTGAATGGAGATAAAAAGAGTAAGTATAGTAGGTATGGGTGCCCTTGGAATCTTATTTGGTGGATTTCTTACTGAGAAATTAGGAAAGGAAAATGTTGAATTTATAGTTAATAAAGATAGAATAAAGAAGTTTCAAGAATCAGGAATTACAAGCAATGGGAAACCTTGTGATTTCAACTTAGTGGATGAAGAGGAAGTTGGAAAACCAGCTGATTTATTGATTTTTGCAGTGAAGGCTGTTGATTTGGATAGTGCAATAAAATCAGTGAAAAATAAGGTTTGGGACAATACTATTATTATGTCCTTATTGAATGGAATAACTAGTGAAGAAATAATTGGTGAGGTTTATGGAAAGGAAAAGCTTGTTTATGCTGTTGCTCAAGGGATGGATGCAACGAAAATTGGTAATAAATTTACTTATTCCAATTTAGGACAGCTTTGTATAGGTGTAATGGATAATAATGAGCAAATGATGCAAAAACTTAATAGTGTTATAGAGCTATTTGATAAAACCAAATTACCTTATACCCTAGAGGAAGACATAAGGCATAGACTTTGGAGTAAATTTATGTTAAATGTAGGTGTAAACCAGGTTGTCATGATATATGAAGGAAATTATGGCACGGTTCATCAGCCTGGGGAGGCAAGAGAGATGATGAAAGCTGCCATGAGGGAGGTAATACCATTAGCAAATGCTGAAAATGTAAATGTCACTGAAAAGGATTTAGAGGACTATGTAAGTTTAATCGATACTCTTGATCCAAATGGCATGCCATCCATGAGACAAGATGGGTTAGCTCATAAAAAAACGGAGGTTGAACTGTTTTCGGGTACTGTATTAAAACTTGGTAAAAAGCATAATATTTCAACTCCTATAAATCAAAGAATATATGATAGAGTCAAGGAAATGGAGCAATAAATATATACCAAGTTACATGAATGATAAATGACTATATATTAGAGCGCTTGAAATTTTGATTTAAAAATTTCATTATAGTCACCATTAAATGTATAATAAATAAAAAATAGTTAATAATAATCTTAAAATATAAGATGAAAAGGTGATAACTTGAAAAAATTATTAACTGTTTTAATTTCAATCTTAATGGTAATGGCTCTATTATTAGGCTGCACCCAAGAAGAGATGAGAGAGGACCAGAAACCAATGGAAGACCAAGCTCCACTAAATAATAACACACCGGAAAGTGGGAATCCATTAAATGAAGGACCAGAAAATCAAAATTTGGATCAGAACAATCCAACAAATGATGTACCAGCAAATGATAATCAAGGAAATTTAGGACTTAATGGTTTGAAATTTGCTATGAATCAAGATGATTATGAAAGCTATAAAGAAGCATTTAAGCTATTAGAAGATGCATTGATAGAAACCAATAATTACGGGAAGTTTGAAGCAGTATAGAAAAACAAAAAAGGATTGAGTTCTACTCTCATAGAATTCAATCCTTTTTAATTGTTTGAAAATCACGAGTAACGGAAGCCTATTCAACATCCCATTCAGGGGTATAGTCCGTTGTAGCAGAAGAATAATCTTGAGCAAGCCCATTTTCCAAGCCTATTTCAAAGAAATAGTCGATAATATCTTCATATTCCTCCTCAGTTATCCTTCGATTGATATCTTCCATTGATAGTGCTTTATACACTGGCGTATATTGAGCCATAAGGCTTATTGGTATAGCAAGAGGTAGATTTTCTCTTATCCATTTAAGTACTAATTTAGAGTCCTCTTTGAGTCCCGGAAGAAGAAGATGCCTAATCATAAGACCTTTCTGGATAATTCCATTTTCATCATATTTAGGAGCTCCAACCTGTGTATACATTTCAAGGATAGCGTTTGTAGCTATATTAAAATAATCCCTTGCTTTAGAATACTTAATAGAATATTTATCATTATAGTATTTTAAATCAGGCAAATAAATATCCACTAACCCTTCTAAAATTCTCAATCCTTCAACGGTCTCATATCCATTTGTATTATAAACTATAGGGAGAATCAACCCATTTTCTTTTGCTATCTTCAAGGATTCTGCAACTTGAGGTATATACTGGGTTGCTGATACTAAGTTAATATTCAAGGCACCTAGATTTTGAAGCTTAATATATTCCTTGGCTAAATCTTGAATGCTTAACTCCCTTCCCAGTTCCCCTTGGCTAATTTTATAGTTCTGACAGAACACACACCTTAGATTGCAATTTGAGAAAAAGACAGTTCCTGAGCCGGATTCACCACTTATGCAAGGCTCTTCCCAATAATGGAGTGATGCAAGGGCTATTTTAGGCAATATCCCAGCATTGCATATACCTAAGCTTTCAAATCTATTTATGCCACATTTATTTGGACAAATTTCACATTTTACTAAGTATTTATCGATTATATTCATTTTTTTCACCTAGGATATTTTATCATAAGTTAAATTATTAATATATAGGAAAGAGGTATAACTACATAATTTTTAATGCAATATTTGATTCATGAGGTAATAATATAACTACAAAAGGGTATCATTGTATTGAAGTGAAAGTATCAACGGAGGTGTAAGATGGAAGAAAAAGTTACTTTATGGACTAGGCAGGATATTAGAAGTTTAGATATCCTAAAAGAGAGAAATGTATTTACTACAAAAAGAGAATTTATAGAGGAAAGCTATGGAGATATTGCTAATCACTATATAGAGCTATATAATTGGTTTGTAAATGTGGCAGAGAAGAAAGTGCCTAAACCTGAAGGAGTTGAATTTCCAGTTTGGTGCTCTATTTCATATGAAAATATGTATAGACCTACTGAAGATACAGTCTGCTATGTCCTAGAAGTGCCAAAGTCTGAGATCATCTACTTTGACGGAGGAAAGTGGGACTATGTATTAAATCATATATATCTGCCAAAGGATGCAGAGGATTATAAGAAATATATAAAGGAAATGGAATTTAAAGGATTTAAAAATATATTTTCTATCTATAACGGCAAATATACCCATATTTACCCAGAGGAGAAACAAAGGATTATAGACAGTTGGCATAGGGTGTTTGAAATAGAACATTGGAATATATTCAGTGTACAGGCAAATATCTGGGAAATCAGACCTGAAATGATAAAGGAAATTATTTATTACAATGGAGTTTATAACTAGGTGGAATGTTCCCCGCTTCTATAGTAGCAGGCTTCCTTATTCTACAACTGTTTTGTGTCTAAACGATGCAAGCATCGATGCTTAAATAGAAGCTTTTATTTGATGCCTACAGCACTGCTTTATTAAATAGGGGCATATCTTAATATACCCCTATCAAATTAACTTTTTATTTCTTTGTTGTCTGCCATGTTCCATCAGCTGAGCAAGTAAATTCTCTGCCGTCGGGATTACTAATCACGGAACCTACACCATAGTTTTTATTATCATAAATACATATTACCCCACTATCATCTTTCGATGCTTTAACATTTGACTTCATATCGTCGGGCTCTGAAAGTGTACTAGCCCTCATTGATTTTGCCATTTCTCTATCCTTCATAATTGATACTCCTTTCATAGATATTATTTATTTATAGTTTGCATGAAAATAAAAAATATGCATGGGCAAAGTTTATATCTAATTTTATCATTGTTGCTCTATATCCCTATAGAATAAAAGCAATGTTCCAGCAGTAGTCCTCTTGGCTAAAGGGAGAGTGCATCTAATTATTCGAAAATATCTACAATTATCTTTTTTTACATTTTCAAATCTTCTGTGAACTTTTAATGCCATCCTGGTATTAAATCTTATATAGTCCTCGATTTTATCCAACATGTATGGTTCTTTTAGGCTATTAAAGCCCTCTAAATCCTTGTATACCTTCTTCACATATGTTTCATATTGATGATGGTCATCTAACAATTTAACATTTGCGTGCTGAGGCACTGTCATATCCTGTACTAAATGAATAGCAGCACCAAGATAAAACATTCCCATCTTCTTATCCCCGTAATTCCAAAGATTAATAGCATTGGTATAGTATTCTTTAGCAAGATCCATAGCACTTTTTCTTCCGTATAGCCCCCTTTTTTTGAAGGGATTATAAAAATGACTAGAGCTTCTAAAATCCTGATCAGCCCATACAGCACCCTCGTTTATATTCCAAATATAGCTATTGAACAAGTTATATTCCTTAAGATAGTTACCCTCAAGCAAAATATCTAGAGCATGCTCATTTAAGAATATATGGACCTTGCATTCAGTCTTCTTAACAGACTTTTTAATTGGATTAACTATAGCAAAAAACCTATTTAATACACTATTATAAGTAGTTTCGATTCTATCCATTAAACCACCTCGTTTAAAATATCTAATCTTATTCTTTGTAGTTTTATAATAAATACACCTAAAAAGATAAATAATAGGTGTAATATAAAATCAAATAATCTTACAATATTTGATTTTATATAAAAGTAAATAGAAACTTTATCAAAATATATGCACCATAATTAAGAGATTGTTCCAAAAATGAAAAATAGGGACTAACGTCCCTATTTTTATATCCCCCGCCAGTTTCAGGAAGGTGCAAAGACTTGCGTAGCAATCGTCGAAGGAAACCTAGGGTTTCCTAGAGAAAGTGAAGAATTCACTTTTTTTGTCTTAATAATAAACTTCCTCTAAAAATAATCCCTGTGCTGGAACTGTAATCCCAGCATCGCTTCTTAACTTGCTATCAAATATCTCATCTATATATTCTGGCTCACGTGCTCCTGTGCCAATTTCTAATAAAGTTCCTACTATAATTCTTACCATATTATAGAGGAATCCTTCACCTAAAAATTCGAATTTTAGCATATCTCCATCTCTATAGATTTTAATATTATCTACCCTTCTAATTGTTGATTTCTTTGACTTCTTTAGGGAAGAAAAACCTATGAAGTCATGAGTGCCGACAAGCTTATTGCAAGCTGCTTCCATCTTTTTAGTATCAAGTTTTTCTGGATAATAAAAGCTATACTTCCTATCAAAAGCTGATGGAATATTGTTGTTCCAGATATAGTATATATATTTTTTACCTACTACATTATATCTTGAATGAAATCTTTCTTGAACTTCCTCCAGTTTCTTTACAACGATATCCTGGGGAAGGTAATGATTGATATATTCTTGCATATCCTTCAAATTCATATTTATTGAAGTTTTGAAGTTTGCAACCTGACCTCGAGCATGAGTCCCAGCATCCGTCCTTCCTGAGCCAATAACTTCTGTAGGACTTCCGGTCATTTCAGAAATTACACTTTCAAGCTTTCCTTGTATGGTTTTTTCAGAATCTCCAAGCCTTTGCCATCCCAAGTATCTGGTACCATCATATTCTATAACCATTTTAATATTTCTCATTTAACCACCTCATAAATATCATACTATTAATATCTCGAAATTCAACAATTATAACTTTGAATAATGGGTATATTTAAAAAAGATTAAAAACTCCTTACAAGTCTTGCTTAACAAGCGCCTTGTAAAGCAACAAATCTAAAAGTAAATAAGTTCAGGAGGAATTATGATATCATACAATAACGTTTATTTTTCAAATGCCATAACTACAATGATAATGCAACCTGCACAAGCAAATTCCCAAGGAAGTGTCCATGGTGGAGAGCTGATGAAAATCATGGATAATATGGCAGGAATAGTAGCAATAAGACATGCCAAATCAAATGTAGTAACTGCAAGGGTAGATGAGTTGGTTTTCGAAAAGCCAATAAGTGTAGGTGATATAATCACATGTATTGGACAGCTATCCTATGTTGGCAGTTCATCTATGCAAGTAATAGTAAAAGTATATGTAAGGAACTTAGAGGATTATTCCAAGGTTGAGTTAGCTACATCGGCATTCTTTACCATGGTACACCTAAAAGATGGAAAACCTGCCCCAGTACAAAAGCTTGTTCCAGAAACTGATGAAGAAAGGGAGCTTTATGAACTTGGAGAGAAAAAGTATTATGAAATAAAAAAGAAGTTCAAGGGGCAATAGGGTTAGATAATAAAAAATACAAGCATCCTCAAACTTGTATAAGAACTTAAACTAAAAAATTGTAGGCTTAGGGCATGGTATAAAAAATTCTGTCCTTTGTCTACTTTTTTTTACTCACTTAATAGTTTAATATCAAGGGACTTGGGATAAAATGCCATGCGCCTAATATGACAATGTCAAATTTGCTTGATAATATTCGAAAAATGTCATACTATATTAGTATTAAAAACATCATAAATTAAAAATAAGGTGGTGGGAACAATTTCTATCATAAGAAGAGCTTTTATAGAAAAGAGACCAGGCTTCAATGTGGAAGCAGAGCATTTATTCCGTGAAATCAAGGAAACACTAAACATCCCAGGATTAGAGAAATTTCGTACCCTGAATAGATATGATTTTAATTGTGAAAGTCAAGACCAATACAATCAAATTACTAGTCTTATTCTATCAGAGCCTAATGTAGACTTATTATATGAGGATAAGCTACCAGAGGACTACACTAGGGTTTTAGCTATGGAATATCTACCAGGTCAGTACGACCAAAGAGCAGATTCAGCAGAACAATGTATTCAAATCTTAGGAAGTAATCAGGATATAAAAGTAAAAACTGCTAGGGTATATTTAATGAATGGTGAAATAACCGATAATGAATATGAAAAAATTAAGAAGTACTTAATCAATCCCATCGATTCTAGAGAGGCTTCTATGGAGATTCCTGCAAAACTAGAGGAGTCTGAAGTGGAAATAAATGATATCGAAATCATCACTGGCTTTAGATCCTTCGATGCAAAGCAACTTGAGGACTTTAGAAAGCAATTGAGTTTTGCCATGAGTCATGATGACATAACTATGATTAGAGATTATTTTAAAGAAGAGGATAGAGACCCTACTATTACTGAGCTTAAGGTAATAGATACCTACTGGTCAGACCATTGTAGACATACTACTTTCAATACTGAAATTCAAGATGTAAAATTTGAAGAGGGTAAATATAAGGAATTAATAGAGAAGACATTTAAGGACTATTTATCAACTAGGGAATCCTTAAATGTGAAAAAGCCTATGTGCTTAATGGACCTTGGAACTATTAATTCAAAATTAGCTAAAAAACTAGGACAATTAGATGACCTGGATATATCTGAGGAAATAAATGCATGTAGTATAGAAATAGATGTAAATATAGATGGAAGTAAAGAAAAATGGCTTCTTATGTTCAAAAATGAAACACACAATCATCCAACTGAAATCGAACCATTTGGTGGAGCAGCTACCTGTCTAGGTGGAGCCATAAGAGACCCACTTTCAGGTAGAAGCTACGTTTATCAAGCAATGAGAGTAACAGGAAGCGGAGACCCAAGAAAATCTTTGGATGAAACACTTCCAGGCAAACTACCTCAAAGAAAAATTACCAAGGAAGCAGCAAGAGGATATAGCTCCTATGGAAACCAAATTGGTCTTGCAACTGGTCAAGTAACTGAAATATACCATGATGGGTATGTAGCAAAGAGAATGGAAGTAGGTGCTGTAATAGCAGCTGCTCCTAAAGAAAATATAGTAAGAGAAGTACCACAACCTGGAGATATAGTTCTTTTAGTAGGAGGAAGGACTGGAAGAGACGGTATAGGGGGAGCAACTGGCTCATCAAAATCACATACGGAAGAATCCCTTACCAAATCAGGTGCAGAGGTTCAAAAGGGTAATGCTCCTGAGGAGAGAAAGATACAAAGACTATTTCGAAAGCCTGAAGTATCTAAACTTATAAAAAGATGTAACGACTTTGGTGCAGGTGGGGTATCTGTAGCTATAGGAGAACTGGCTGAAAGCTTAGAAATAGACCTAGATGTAGTTCCAAAGAAATATGAAGGCCTTGATGGCACTGAGCTTGCTATCTCAGAATCCCAAGAGAGAATGGCAGTAGTAATAGCAGCCAAGGACTTAGAAACCTTCAAGAAATATGGAAATGAAGAGAATCTTGAAGTAACAAAAGTTGCTGATATTACAGATACTGGAAGGCTAATTATGAAGTGGAGAGGAAAGATAATTCTCAACATATCCAGGGAATTCCTTGACACAAATGGTGCAAAGCAATTTACAAAAGTAAATGTAATATCTCCAAAGGAATTTAAAGAAAACCAATTAAAATACGCATCTTTTAAGGAAAATCTATTAGATTCTTTAGAGGATTTAAATGTGTGCTCACAACAAGGTTTAGGAGAAATGTTTGATTCTACAATAGGTGCTGCAACGGTGCTTATGCCTTTTGGTGGGAAGCATAGACTTACGCCACCTGAAGGAATGGTGGCAAAGCTTCCAGTTCTTAAAGGAGAAACTAACACCTGCAGTATGATGAGCTTTGGTTTCGATCCTCAAATAAGTGAATGGAGTCCATATCATGGTGGAATCTACTCTGTAGTAGAATCCATTGCGAAGATTGTAGCAATGGGTGGAGATTATAAGAAATCAAGACTTAGTATGCAGGAGTACTTTGAAAGGCTAGAAAATGACCCTTCAAAATGGGGTAAACCATTTAGTGCCCTACTTGGTGCATATACTGCTCAAAAGGAGTTGGGATTAGGAGCTATAGGAGGAAAAGACAGCATGTCTGGTACTTTTAATGATATCTCAGTGCCACCAACTATAATTTCTTTTGCAGTAAACCATGATATAACTGAAAATATTATATCACCTGAGTTTAAATCTCATGGTTCTGAAGTTTATTTAATAGAAATAGATTTAGATGATGATAAAGTGCCAAACTTTGAAACAATAAAAGCAAGTTATGAAAAAGTTAAGACCTTAATTGACAAAAAGGTAATAATTTCAGCAAAAACAGTAGGAACAGGTGGAATAGCTGCAGCTATAAGCAAGATGACCTTTGGTAATAAAATAGGATTTAAATTCTCAGATGAAATGAACCTAAATGACATATTCAAAAAGAAAATTGGAAGTCTTCTAGTAGAAGTTAATCCTGAAAATTCATCCTACCTTCAAGGCTTTAGAAAAATTGGAACGACAGTTTATGAAGAGACTATGATTTATGGTAAAGAGTCTATTAGCTTAAATGAAATGATTGACCATTGGGAAAAGCCACTTCTACCTATCTATCCAATCAAGAAGGATGTAGAAGGAGAAATAACTACTTTAAAGAGCTCTGCAACATCAAGAGCATATAAGGGCGAGAAAATAGGTAAGCCTAGGGTATTTATTCCGGCTTTCCCTGGAACCAACAGTGAATACGATTCAGCAAGAGCCTTTGAAAAAGCAGGAGCAATTGCTAATATTTCTGTATTTAGAAACCAAAATGCAAATGATGTAGAGGAATCAATAAAGAATTATGTTAACGAGATTAGAAGAAGTCAAATTTTAATGATTCCAGGTGGCTTTAGTGCAGGAGACGAACCTGATGGTTCAGGTAAGTTTATAGCTACAGTATTTAGAAATCCACAAATTGCAGAAGCAGTTATGGAACTAATCAAGAATAGGGATGGATTAATACTTGGTGTATGTAATGGTTTCCAGGCTCTAATTAAGCTAGGACTTCTTCCGTATGGAGAAATTAGACCTCTTAAGGAGAATGATCCAACTCTAACTTTCAACAAAATGGGAAGACACATCTCACAACTTGCAAGCACTAAGATAGTGTCTAAGTTAAGTCCATGGTTCAATAAGGTTAGCCTTGGGGATATATATGCAATACCATTGTCCCATGGTGAAGGTAGATTCGTAGCTGATGAATTAACACTACAGGACTTGATAAAAAATGGACAAATTGCCACACAATATGTTGATTTAAATGGAGAAGCAACCTATGATGGATACTACAATCCAAATGGCTCAATGTATGCTATAGAAGCAATTACAAGTCCAGATGGTAGGATTCTAGGAAAGATGGGTCACTCAGAGAGAATTGCAGATGATATTTATAGAAATATTCCTGGTGAAAAGAATCAATTTGTATTTGAATCAGGAGTAGAATACTTTAAGTAAGACGAACAATTTAAAATGTCGAAACTCACCCTAATTTGTAGGGTGAGTTTTTTTGTATTTCCTGCTAAAATAGAATATCGTTAGCAATAAAAATGGGTATATATCTAAAAATTAAATATTCATAGCTTGTTAAAAAGATATTGACATAAATTTAATTATGTCATACTATATATTTAATTGTGTTATACGGAGGGGGTCAATATGCAAACCGTAAGTGCAACAATGTCAATCTACATAATTTCCGATTCTATCGGTGAAACAGGGGAACGTATCGTAAAGGCAGCAATATCGCAGTTCGATGTAGAAAATATCGAAATTAAGAAAATCCCCTTTGTACTCTCAGTGGATTACTTAAAGTCCATTATTGACGAGGCAAGCCAAAACAGGCAAAACGTTTTATTCTATACTCTAGTAGATAGCGAGTTATTGGAATATGTAGAGTCTTATTCCAAAGAGAAAAACTTATTAGCAGTAGACCTTCTAAGTCCCGTAATTAAAACGATTAAGACCTTCACAGGACTAGATCCTATACGGGAGCCTGGGTCCATTCGGAAAATCGATGAAGATTATTTTAGGAGAGTAGAGGCAATAGAATTTGCAGTAAAGTATGATGATGGCCAAGATCCTACTGGAATCCCATTAGCTGATTTAGTTATTCTTGGGGTATCGAGAACCTCTAAAACTCCTCTATCCATGTATTTAGCCAATAAAAACATAAAGGTATGTAATATTCCTTTAGTGCCTGAATCCAAACCTCCAAAGGAGATATTTGAGATTCCTGCAAGAAGACTTATTGGATTAACTAATTCACCTTTAAAGTTAAATGAAATAAGAGAAGAAAGGCTTAAAGCCCTAGGGCTTCCCAAAGGCTCTAACTATGCCAGTATGGAGAGAATACTCTTCGAAATAGATTATGCTGAAAGAATTATGAAAAATATAGGATGTCCAATAATTGATGTATCAAATAAAGCTGTTGAAGAAACAGCTGAAATTATAATATCTACGCTAAAGAAGTATAACACTAGAATTGGTGCTATCTAATTTATTCTTACTATACAAGGGGGTATTTCTATGGAAAAATTTGTTTACAGTTTTCATGAAGGATCAAAGGAGATGAAATCATTACTAGGGGGTAAGGGGGCTAACCTTGCTGAGATGACAAATATAGGATTGCCAGTTCCTCCTGGATTTACGATTACAACTCAAGCCTGTACAAGATTCTATGAAGAAGGTGGAAAGCTTTGGGATGGCTTGTTTACAGAAATTGATGTTCATTTAAAAGAAGTAGAAGAAAAGCTAGGAAAGAAATTTTCTGATAAAGAAAATCCATTGCTATTCTCTGTTAGATCAGGAGCAGTTTTCTCAATGCCAGGTATGATGGATACAATACTTAATCTTGGACTTAACGATGTTTCAGTAAAAGGATTAGCTAATTCAACTGGCAATGAAAGATTTGCTTATGATAGCTACAGAAGATTTATCCAAATGTTTTCCGATGTAGCTATGGATATACCAAAGGTAAGATTTGAATCATTGTTAGAAGATATGAAAGAAAGAAAAGGAGTACATCAAGACACTGATTTAGATGCTAACGACCTTAAGAATCTTGTAGAGGAGTATAAGAAAGTATATAGAGAAGAAAAGAATGAAGACTTCCCTCAAGATCCAATGAAACAACTAGAATTTGCAATAAAAGCCGTTTTTGCATCATGGAATAACCCAAGAGCAATCGTATATAGAAAATTACACGATATTCCTCATAATTTAGGAACAGCTGTAAATGTTCAATCCATGGTATTTGGAAACATGGGAGATACTTCGGGAACTGGAGTTGCATTTACAAGAAACCCAGCAACTGGCGAAAACAAACTATTTGGAGAATTCCTAATGAATGCCCAAGGTGAGGACGTTGTTGCAGGAATAAGAACTCCTAAGTCCATAGATGAATTAAAGACAATTATGCCTCATATTTATGATGAATTCCATGAAATTACTGAGAGATTGGAAAAACATTATAAGGATATGCAGGATATTGAATTTACTATAGAAAATGAAAAGCTATTTATGCTTCAAACAAGAAACGGAAAAAGAACAACACATGCTGCAATTAATGTGGCTGTAGACCTTGTAGAAAATGGTTTAATAACTAAGGAAGAAGCTTTATTAAGAATTGAGCCTCTTCAATTAAATCAACTACTACACCCTAACTTCGATGAAAAAGCATTAAAAACATCAGAGGTTATTGCTAAAGGACTTCCAGCATCACCTGGTGCTGCTTCAGGAAAGGTATATTTCCATGCAGCTGATGTTGTAAAAGCTAAAGCCAATGGTGAAAAATGTATACTTGTAAGACAAGAAACATCACCAGAGGATATCGAAGGAATGGTATCTGCAGAAGGTATTCTTACTGCAAGAGGTGGAATGACTTCCCATGCAGCAGTAGTTGCAAGAGGAATGGGTAAATGCTGCGTAGCAGGATGTAGTGATATCAGAGTAGATGAAGAAAACAAAATAATAAAGACAAAAGATATGATAATCAAAGAAGGAGAATATATTTCACTTGATGGTGGTACAGGAACAGTATATCTTGGAGAAATTAAAAAAGTACAACCAGAATTAACTGGTAGCTTTGAAAAGTTTATGAATTGGGTGGATGAAACTAGAAAGCTTAAAGTAAGAACCAATGCAGATACTCCAAGAGATGCAATACAAGCAGTTAAGTTCGGAGCTGAGGGTATAGGTCTTTGTAGAACTGAGCACATGTTCTTCGATGATGAAAGAATACCTGCTGTAAGAAGGATGATTGTTTCACAAGACCTTGAGGAGAGAAAGGAAGCATTAGATGAGCTTCTCCCAATGCAAAGAAAGGATTTCTATGAAATCTACGAGGCTATGGGGGAAAGACCTGTTACAGTAAGACTTCTAGATCCACCTCTACATGAATTCCTTCCACAAAAGGATGAGGATATAAAGGCTTTAGCAGAATCCATGGAATTAGACTTTGATGAATTAAAGGATAGAGTAGAATCCTTGGCCGAATTCAATCCAATGCTTGGTCATAGAGGTTGTAGACTTGCAGTTACCTATCCAGAAATTTATAGAATGCAAACTAGAGCAATCATCGAAGCAGCACTTGATGCTAAAGCAAATGGTATCCCAAATATTAAGCCTGAGATTATGATTCCTCTTATTGGGGAAATAAAGGAACTGCAATATGTAAAGCATGAGATCATTGAAGAAATCGCCTTAGTATTTGAAGAAAGAGGAGAAAAAGTAGAATACATGATAGGAACTATGATAGAAGTTCCAAGAGCATGTATAACTGCAGATGAAATAGCAACAGAAGCAGAATTCTTCAGCTTTGGTACAAATGATCTTACTCAAATGGGCTTTGGATTCTCAAGAGATGATGCAGGGAAATATATAAATGATTATGTTGAAAAAGGAATATTTGAAAAGAGTCCTTTTGATGTTATAGATAGAAGAGGTATTGGTAGATTTATGGAGATAGCCAGAGATCTAGGAAGAAAGACTAGACCAAATATTAAACTAGGTATTTGTGGAGAGCACGGAGGAGATCCAAACTCAGTAGAATTCTGCCATATTCTAGGACTTGACTATGTATCCTGTTCACCATATAGAGTTCCAATAGCAAGACTAGCAGCAGCACAAGCAGTATTAAAAGAAAATTCAACTCATCAAAACGATAAATAGATAGTAAAAATATAAGGACAGTTGGCGCTGTCCTTTTTTAATTACTCCTATAAAGGTTATTTTACAAAGATTTA
>CAZAJU010000012.1:0-32520 GCA_964485455.1 uncultured Tissierella sp. | reverse complement strand
TCGGTATAAGCAGAGAACCGAAATCTTTGATTTCGTGTGAATCGCTTAATCCGTGATATTAGGCTAATCGAAGAATTATAGAATTTTACTGCCAGTAATACTGGTAACCTAGCCCAGATAGCTCAGTCGGTAGAGCAGTAGACTGAAAATCTACGTGTCGCTGGTTCGATTCCGGCTCTGGGCACCATTATGATTACTGAATTGTCATAAGTAGGGGTGTAGTTCAGTGGTAGAACGTCGGTCTCCAAAACCGAATGTCGTGGGTTCAAATCCTGCCATCCCTGCCAATATTTAATATGGGAGCATAGCTCAGTTGGGAGAGCATCTGCCTTACAAGCAGGGGGTCATAGGTTCGAGCCCTATTGTTCCCACCACTTAAATATCGATGATATGGGCCTGTAGCTCAGGTGGTTAGAGCGCACGCCTGATAAGCGTGAGGTCGATGGTTCGAGTCCATCTAGGCCCACCACCATATTATTTTAAATAATATGGGCCTTTAGCTCAGTTGGTTAGAGCGCCCGGCTCATAACCGGTAGGTCCTGGGTTCGAGTCCCCGAAGGCCCACCATAAAAAAAGAACAAATCAGAAATGATTTGTTCTTTTTTTTCGTCTATATGATTAAAAGGAACTTTTATTGTCAATCATAGATAGATGAGGTGATAAAATGATAAAAGTTGGAATTCCAAAAGGATTGTTTTATTTTAACTATTATCCTTTTTGGAGGGAATTTCTGAAAAATATAGATGTAGAAGTAGTAGAATCCCCTAATACCAATAAGGATATATTGGATTCAGGTATAAAAACCTGTGTAGATGAAGCCTGTTTGCCTGTTAAAATCTATCACGGTCATGTAGATTTTTTAAAGGACAAGGTGGACTATATCTTGATACCGAAATATTATTCCTTACAAAAAGGGGAATACAATTGCCCTAAACACTTGGGTATCGTTAATATGATTGAAAATAGCATTGAAGAGCTTCCAACCCTAATTACACCTAAGATAGAAATCAAGGACGTAAAGGACCTGAGAATCGCCGCTAAAGAAGTAGGAAATATATTAACAAAGAGCTACAACAAAATTTATATAGCTATAGAAAAGGCACTTAAAGCCCAGAATGAGTATATGGATAAAAAACCAAATAATCCTATCAATTTTATAAATAAGAAGCTCCTAATTTTAGGCCATGAATATAATATCCAGGATAAATTTATTAATATGAATCTTTTAGATAAATTAAGGGAACAGAATATAGATGTTATACTTCCAGAACATGTATCCCAAACAGAAATCCAAAAGCATTCTGAGCTAGAAAAGAGGATGTTTTGGACAAATGGAAGGAAAATAGTTGGAGCTGCCTTTAGTCTTATAGAACAAGATATAATAGATGGAATCATATATATAAGTGCCTTTGGATGTGGACTGGATTCAGTTCTTCTCTATATAGTTGAACAAAAGGCTATTGAAAATAATATCCCAATGCTAATAATGACCTTCGATGAGCAGACGGGAGAGGCTGGATTTAATACTAGATTAGAAGCATTTATAGATATGATAAATTGGAGGTGTAACTATGAAAATAACCTTTCCACACTTCGGTAATGTATATATCGCAGGAAAGGCTCTTTTAGAAGAATATGGACATACGGTAGTTACGCCTCCTATATGCAGTCGAAGTACTTTAGAATTAGGTACTAGTAAATCTCCAGAATCCATATGTATGCCTTTTAAAATATTTATTGGTAACTATATAGAAAGTATTGAAAGAGGAGCAGATACAATTCTTTTAACAGGTAGTTGCGGTCCTTGCAGATACGGTTTCTATTCATATATGCAAAAGGATATACTTAAAAAACTAGGTTATGAAGTAGACTTTATAGTTTTGGAATCACCTAGGGAAGGATTCCAGGAATTTTCATCCAATATAAAGAAATTAATTGGTTCAGCTTCACCAAATAGGCTCCTTAAATCCATGCGATTGGCATTACAGCTAATTAAGAATTCTGATGAGCTAACGCAATTATCTAATGAAATAAGAGCATACGCAATTGACAAGAATAGAGTGAATATAGTAATGGATAGATTTTATAAAAATGCAGTCAGTATTAATGGAGCAAGAGGCCTTCAAAAACTCATTATAGAGACGGAAAATGAGCTTAGATCAATTAAGATAAATAAAAAATTAAATCCTTTAAGAATTGGAATAATCGGCGAAATATATACTATAATCGAACCTTTTATTAATCTAGAGGTAGAGAGAAAACTTGGTGAACTAGGGGTTATAGTTGAAAAGTCCCTTACCCCAACAAAATGGTTTGAGCATCATGTCCTCTCTTATCCCTTTGGCTCAAAGTTCGAAAATGAAAAATTCAAGTTGGCTAAACCCTATATGAATGACATGATAGGGGGCCATGGAAGGGAGACTGTTGGGAGTGCTATCTATTATAAGAACCAAGGATTTGACGGAGCTATACAGATACTTCCACTTAACTGCATGCCAGAGATAGTAGCTAAGAGTGTTATAAAAAAAGTTGCAAAGGATATGGATTTTCCAGTAATGACCCTTGTAGTGGATGAGATGACAGGTGAAGCAGGTTTTAATACTAGGCTAGAAGCATATGTGGACTTGTTGGAAAGAAGAAGGGGTGAAATGATAATTGGATAGCTATTATATGGGGGTAGATGTTGGCTCAGTAAGTACTAACATAGTTTTAATAGATGATAAAAATCAAGTTGTATATAAGGAATATCTTCGAACTCAGGGAAACCCTATTAAAATTTTAAGAGAGGGTATCGAAAGATTGGCAAATAGAGCAGGACACAATAAAATCCTTGGTGTAGGCTGCACAGGTAGTGGAAGACAACTTGCTTCAATAATCATAGGTTCAGATATAGTAAAGAATGAAATAACAGCCCATGCCGTAGCTTCACTGAGTGCTAATCCTGAAGTTAGAACCATAATAGAAATAGGTGGTCAGGATTCAAAGATAATAATACTTAGAGATGGTATAACTGTTGACTTTGCCATGAATACAGTTTGTGCTGCAGGAACAGGCTCATTTTTAGATAGGCAGGCAATAAGACTAGGTATCGATATCGAAGATTTCGGTGACTATGCCTTAAAATCTAAAAACAATCTTAGAATTGCAGGTAGATGTGCAGTATTTGCTGAATCAGATATGATTCATAAGCAACAATTAGGTCATAATCAGGAAGATATAATAATGGGGTTATGTCAGGCACTTGTAAGAAATTATTTAAGTAACATAGGTAAAGGAAAGGATATTAAAGGCCCCATAATGTTTCAGGGTGGAGTAGCGGCCAATAGTGGGATAAAAGAGGCATTTCAAGAGGAGCTTGGAGAGGAAATCATCATTCCAGAAAACTTCGATGTGATGGGTGCCGTTGGCGCAGCTATTCTAGGAAAGGAAAAGTCTAAGGAAAATGGCTATACTAACTTTAAAGGCCTTGACCTTTATAAAAAAGATTATTCAGTAAAAGGATTTGAGTGTGGAGGCTGTTCAAACCTTTGTGAAGTGCTTGAAATTAAAGAGGATAATAAAACACTTGCCAGATATGGTGACAAGTGTGGTAAATGGTCATGCTAGTATTCTTTAAGTGTATTTAATACTATTTCCTTTAATACTCCCATAATATTATCGATAAAAAGCTCCTTATTTACCTGTATAAGTATTATATTGCTGGGTACACTATAAATAGTAGAATCAATTAAATCATTAGAAAGATTTAAATTGTTTTTATCAACATAGATACCTATAGTATCTGGAGTTACTAATCCCTTCTGAACCTCTATAATCAGTTCAAAGGTAGTATCTTCGGAAAAGGCAAGTTTGTAACTATTATGGTAATATATAAGCTTAATTTGTTTATTGCTAGTTCCTGATAATTTAAATAGATCTCCTTTAATATTTATATCATGTAAAAGAAGGCTCAATTCAAAATTTTCATAGTCAATTTTGAGGGCCTTTTTTTCATTTATAATATGGAGTATCTGGATTATATCAGGCATATAATAAAGGTCATCAAAGTTGTGCTTTAGAACCCTTTCCTCTAATTCATAATCCTTTGTCCTAGTATATTCCAAGTAGAATTCGATACAGTCCTTGCCGTTATAAATATCCTCTCTAAAAATGCCAAGGTATCTTTCCAGGGTCTTAAGTTTTAAATTCTCTATATTGAGATAATGCTTATTATTTTTCACAATTTTATATAAGTCCATGCTAATCTCTTCATAGATTTTACCTTGGATATGATATTTTTTTAATCTATAGTTAATAAATGGTATATCGAAGGAATCTCCATTATAGGTTATTATCTTGTTAAACTTAGATATTAAATTTAAGAAACTTCTAAGTACTTTTTCTTCCTCATCTAAAGAATCGGCAAAAATTTGAACTAATTTCCAAGTGTCATCCTCAAAATATAGAAGACCAATTAAGTAAATGGAATTATATTGACGGCTTAAGCCTGTAGTTTCAATATCTATAAAGCAAATATTGCTCTCTATAAGAGACATATCTACCTTATTTTTATCTAAAGTCTTATTAATAATTTTCATATAATCACCCACTTTTTTTACTACTTGTATACTATATTGAAAATAGGATTTTTGCAAGAAAAAAAAGAATAGGCTTTAAACCTATTCTTCATCGCCTTCAGCATCATCAATTCTATCGAGTCCAAGTCTAAATCTTCTACCACCGTCTCCAATACCTCCAACGTCACCACTTCCATCAATTTGTCTTGGGAAGAGGGTAGGGAAGGATGAACAAATTGGTGAAACCTCAGGTGATAATTCTGGGAACCCTGTACTAAGAACACAAAGCTGAACTGGAACTATAATCTTCTTCTCACATGTGATACAAAGAGCGATGATTAAATCAATTCTGATTTCTCCATTTTCTGGATTAACATCAATATCCCTTTGAGGGCTATTTGTTCCAAGTCTTGTTTCACAATGTATATTACAGAATTCTGTAAATCTTGGGAAGAAGGCTGAATCAAATACTGATGGTATACATAGCTCAAAGAAGTTAGTTAAAATAATTGGGTTAGCTACTGTAGCTACAGGTACATTAGCGCTTATAGTAAATCTAACTCTTCTGTCCCTGGAATCCAATAATAACAGTTCTATTTCTATAATTACATTTCCTCTAAGTCTAATTCTTTGTGTGCCAAATACAGGAGTACCTCTTCCATCCTCATCACACTCAGAAGTATCGGCATAAACTAACCTTTGAGAACTTATGCCATCAGGACCAACTACTTCAACAAACTCACCATTTTCTCTTCTTACAAACTCACCGCCGGATAAAACCGTTTCAGGGTCTACTGTTAGGTTTCTAGGGTCATTAATATTTGCTGGGTTGAAGAACTTTCTACATCTAATATCTACTACTCTTAGAATTCTGGAACCTTCCGGCAAATTCGGTGTAAATCTCACATTATTTACAGTGCTTAGAGCCTGAAGCTGTACTAATGTTGCATCGTAAACCTTTTGAACGTAAATAGGCTCAGTAACTACATTTCTTAAAGTACCATCCCATTCGCAGCCAGTATTAGCATCACAACATCTATCAACAATTTCGTCCGGATCAACATCAGGCCTGAATTTTGAACCCATAATATTCCTCCTCTCGAGGTTTATTTACCTCAATTCAATATATTCTATGAGGAATAATAGTGTTACTAGGAATCTATCATAAATTCGATTAGGTCATGAATAAAAAAAAAGACTCCAACGCTTGGAGCCTTTCATCCTCTATAGGATGGAACATATCCGTTCAAAAGGGGTATTGGGAATAGAGATCTTACTAGAGGTTACCAGGGGGATAACCTCATATAAAGTATAACAAAATACGACAAATTGTGCAAGGTTTTAAAAATATTTTATTAAGTATAGAAAATCTCTACTATTTATTGTAAAGACATTCAAGTAATCAAATGGTATAATTAGGTGGGTAAAGTTTTACAGAAGAGGTGTTAATTTGATATATTTAGACAATTGTGCTACTACTAAGCCTAGAGAAGAAGTTGTAAAGGCAATGGTTGAAGTCTTACAGTCGGATTTTGGAAATCCATCTAGTCTTCATAGACTTGGCATGGGCTCCGAAAAGAAAATAAGAGAATCCAGAAGAACTATCTCTGAATTTCTTAAAGTGGATGAAAAGGAAATTTTCTTTACATCAGGGGGAACTGAAAGCAACAATATAGCTATACAGAGCATAATAAATAAATTTTCCAGGAAGGGAAAACATATTATAACTACAAACATAGAACATCCGTCTGTATACAATGTTCTAAAACATTATGAAGCTCAAGGCTTTGAGATTACCTATCTTAAGGTAAATAAAGAGGGTTTTATAGACCTAATGGATTTAAAAAATGCCATAAGGAATGATACAATATTAGTATCCATTATCCATGTAAATAACGAGATAGGTGTAAGACAGGATATTGATGGAATTAGAGAAGTAATCCATAGACTTCCAAATAGACCAATGCTTCATGTAGATGGAATTCAAGCCTTTGGCAAGGTAGACCTAAGCTTAAGAGGTGTTGATACCTTCTCATTCAGTGGACACAAGGTCCATGGACCTAAGGGTATAGGAGTACTGTATTTAAATAAAGGTCTTAAACTTGATCCAATTGTATTTGGAGGAAATCAGGAAGGCGGATTAAGATCTGGTACTGAAAATGTGCCTGGCATCATTGGTTTAGGAGAAGCAGTTAAAATTCTTTTAGATAAGGGTAAGGTTGAAAGAGAGAATGTATCCCAATTAAAGGAATATTTCATAAAAAGGGTCCAAGAGGAAATAGAAGATTTAAAGATTAATACCCCTGAGGATTCTTCACCCTATATTGTAAGTATTACCTTTAGGAGGACAAGAGGTGAGGTGCTTCTTCATTATCTAGAGGATAAGGAAATCTACGTTTCTACTACATCAGCATGCTCATCTCACGGTACAGCCAAAAGCCATGTACTAAAGGCCATAGGTCTATCGGATAAGGAAATAGAGGGAACTATTAGAATATGCTTCTCCTACGAAATAAATAAAGAGGATATTGATTATACAATAGAGGTTCTTAAAAGCTCTGTTGAAGATATAAGGATGATTATTAGGAGGTAATATATTTGGTTAATGTTTTAAGTGTAAGCTTGGGAGAAATAGTACTTAAGGGCTTAAATAGAAAATTTTTTGAAGATAAATTAATTAAGCAGATAAGAAGAGCTATTTCAGATATTGGATTTGATAAGATTTATAAGGAACAGGGAAAGATATATATCGAAGGAGATGTGGAAAAGTTTCCTCAGATGACCAATCGATTAAAGAAGGTCTTTGGTCTTGTATATATAAGCCCATGTATTAGAACTGAAAAGGATATGGCACAAATTGGGGAAGCAGCTATTAAATTGATGGAATTAAAGCTTAAGAGCGGAAATTATTCCACCTTTAAAGTTGAAGCCAATAGAGCAGATAAGAAATTTGAAATAAAGTCCCCCGAGATTTGTGTGAAAATTGGTGGTGTAATCTTAAGGAATTTTGAAAGTCTAAATGTAGATGTTCATAAACCTGAATTATATCTATATGTGGATGTAAAGGAATATGCATACGTATATATCGATAAAGTCAAGGGATATGGTGGTCTTCCTCAAGGAACAAATGGAAAAGGGTTATTGCTCCTTTCAGGAGGAATTGACAGCCCAGTGGCAGGATTTATGATGGCAAAGAGAGGTGTAGAATTATCTGCAGTTCATTTTCATAGTTATCCATTTACATCTGAAAGAGCAGAGGAAAAAGTAAAGGATTTAGCAAGGATACTATCAAGATATGTAGGTAAAATAAAGGTCTTTAGCATCAACCTGCTTCCAATTCAGAAGGAAATCAATATGAAGTGTCCCGAAGATGAAATGACCATTATATCTAGAAGATTCATGATGCGAATTGCAGAAAAAATAGCGGATTTCCATGGATATAATGCCCTAATTACAGGTGAGAATCTAGGGCAAGTTGCAAGCCAGACTATTTATGGTCTTACGGTTACAAACAGTTCGGTGGATATGCCTGTTTTTAGACCTTTAATAGGATTTGATAAAGTAGATATTATTGAAATTGCAAAGGATATTGAAACCTTTGAAACCTCAATTCAACCTTTTGAGGATTGTTGTACAGTATTTTTGCCAAAGCATCCAGTTACAAGACCTAAGGTAGAAGATATCGAAAAATCTGAAGAAGCCTTAGAGGTTGATGAACTTATAGAAGCTGCAGTTAGAAATATGAAGGTCTATACAATAGAATAAATAACTATTAAAAAATACTCCCCTTACTTTACTACAAGGTGGAGTATTTTTTTGATTTCAAATACTAAACTTCAAGTTTAGAATTTTCTAAGAAAGTCAGTAGATAAGGGGAATATCATTATAAATTTCATCCGATATTTATTGACAACATACGACATATTATTTATAATGATATAGTCAATTATGAGTTTAGTAAATATAAACTATTTGTTTAATAAAACGACATTTTGGGGAGTGAAGAAATGAAAATTGGTGAAAACATAAAGAGACTAAGAGTGAAGAATTCCCTAACTCAAGAAGAACTAGCTGATCGCTGTGAACTGACAAAGGGATTTATTTCTCAGGTTGAAAGGGACCTTACGTCTCCTTCCATAGCTACCCTAGTGGATATACTGGAGGGTTTGGGAACAAACCTAAAGGATTTCTTCAACGAGACAGTAGATGAAAAAATTGTATTTACTAAAGAGGATGCATTTGAAAGTGAAAATCAAGAATTTAAATATTTACTTAAATGGATTGTACCCAATGCACAGAAGAACAGCATGGAACCTATACTTATAGAACTTTTGCCTAATGGAAGGTCAAAAGAGGATTATCCCCATGAGGGAGAAGAATTTGGCCATGTACTTCAGGGAAATATATGGCTTCATATAGGAGCAGATAAATATAAAGTAAAAAAAGGCGAAAGTTTTTACTTCAAGGCCAATTCAAATCACTATATATCAAATGCAGGTAATAGTAAGGCTAATATCATTTGGGTTAGCAATCCACCAAGTTTCTAAATTAAAGGGGGAGAAAAATGGAAAGACGAAATATTATTGAATTAAAGAATATATCAATGAGCTTTGATGGCGAAAAGGTTCTAAAAGATATCAATTTATATGTTAAGGAAAATGAATTTCTTACCCTTTTAGGACCTAGTGGATGTGGTAAAACCACTACTCTTAGAATTATCGGTGGATTTGAAAGTCCAACTGAAGGAAAGGTAATCTTCGATGGAAATGACATAACAAATCTACCTCCTTACGAAAGGCAAATAAATACAGTTTTTCAGAAGTATGCATTATTCCCTCACCTAAATGTATATGATAATATAGCATTTGGTCTTAAGATAAAGAAGATGTCAAAGGATATTATCAAGAAAAAGGTAGAGGAAATGCTTAGACTGGTTAATCTGCAAGGATATGAAAAAAGATCTATCGAACAGTTGAGTGGGGGACAGCAACAAAGAATTGCAATCGCAAGAGCTCTTGTAAATGAGCCAAAGGTACTTTTACTGGACGAGCCTCTTGGAGCTTTGGATTTAAAGCTACGTAAGGAGATGCAAATAGAACTTAAGAGCATGCAAAAAAGAGTTGGAATAACCTTTATATATGTAACCCATGACCAAGAAGAAGCTTTAACTATGTCGGATACAGTTGTGGTAATGGATAAGGGAAAAATACAACAAATTGGTACCCCTATAGATATCTATAACGAACCAAAGAATTCCTTTGTAGCAGATTTTATAGGTGAAAGCAATATTATAGATGGAATCATGCATGAAGATTACATTGTAGAATTTTCAGGAAAAGTATTTGAATGTGTAGATAAGGGATTCCAAAAAGAAGAGGATGTAGAAGTAGTTATTAGACCTGAAGACATAGAAATAGTATCTACAGATGATGGAATACTTAAAGGTGTAGTAAATTCCGTTACATTTAAAGGGGTTCATTATGAGATGTTCGTAAAAAGCCATGACTATGAATGGATGATTCATTCTACCGTCATGAAGGAGGTTGGCTCAGAAATAGGAATGACTATAAAACCTGAAAACCTACATATTATGAAGAAGGTGAAGGCTGATGAAATTTAAACGATATTCAATTCCATATAGCTTATGGCTCCTAGTTTTTATAGTAATACCCTTGGTACTAGTTGCCTATTATGCTTTCACAACTGGTGATAGTCAGGATTTTTCAACCTTCCAGTTTAACCTAGAAAACTTCAAAAGATTTTTCACCCCTATATATACAAGTGTGCTTTTAAGATCAGTAAACTTGGCTTTTGTATCTACAGTACTTTGTCTCATTATTGGGTATCCTATAGCATTCATGATATCCAAAGAGAAGGAAAAGACAAGAAATATGCTAATTTTATTCTTTGTAATACCTATGTGGATGAATTTTCTCTTAAGAACCTATGCTTGGCTAACTTTGTTGGGTAAAAATGGAATAATAAACATCATTGTAACTAAGCTTGGATTTCAACCATTGGAACTATTATATAATGACAGTGCAGTGCTTTTGGGAATGGTTTATAACTTTCTTCCCTTTATGGTTCTTCCGATTTACTCAGTATTGGTAAAGCTGGATCCAAAGTTGGTGGAAGCAGCAGAAGACCTGGGGGCTAATAGGATAATAACCTTTTTAAAAGTAATATTTCCTTTAAGCTTGCCTGGAGTAATTACAGGGATATCCATGGTATTTATCCCAGCTGTAAGTACATTTGTAATTTCTAGTTTACTTGGGGGAAACAAATCAAATCTTATAGGAAATTTAATAGAGCAACAGTTCAGATATACAGGAGACTGGCATTTTGGTTCAGCCATGTCAATAATCCTAATGATATTTATATTGCTTACAATGATATTTTCATCTAAGTTCGATAAGGAAAAGGAAGGGGATGGTGGTGGACTATGGTAGAAAAAAATTTAAGCAGACTTTATATGGCCCTAATATTCCTTTTTCTATATGCACCTATAATAATACTAATCGTATTTTCCTTCAACGATTCCAAGATGATTGGGAACTGGAGTGGATTCACCTTGAAATGGTATATAAAACTATTTGATGATAGGGAAGTATTAAAAGCCCTATATAATACCATTTTGATTTCTGTATTGACGGCTATTATTTCAACGGTTATAGGTACCATAGCAGCAATAGGTATTTATAATATGAATGGTATTGGTAAGAAGCTTATCCTTAACCTAAATTACATACCAGTGTTAAATCCAGATATAGTAACAGCAGTATCCTTGATGACCTTATATAGGCTTTTTGGATTTGAATTTGGTTTGACAACTATGCTTTTGTCTCACATAACCTTCTGCTTACCCTATGTGATTCTTTCCATATTGCCTAAGCTAAAGCAGATGAATAAGCACTTACCAGAGGCAGCTATGGATTTGGGAGCAACTCCAGGATACACCCTAAGAAAGGTAATTATTCCAGAGATAATGCCAGGCATAATTACAGGCGCCTTAATGGCTTTTACACTATCTATTGATGACTTTGTAATCAGCTTCTTTAACACTGGACATGGAGTTTCAAACTTGAGTATCACAATATATTCAATGGCAAGAAGGGGTATAAACCCTGTAATAAATGCATTGTCTACACTTATGTTTATAGGTCTATTGGTCCTTTTATTGATAATTAATAAGAGGGCAGATAAGAATACTTTAAAAGAAAGGGGTTAAAAAATGAAAAAACTTAAATCTATTGCACTAATATTGATTGTTGTATCAATCCTGATTGTAGCTACAGGCTGTGGTGAGAATAAGCCAAAGCTAAACGTATATAACTGGGGAGACTATATCGATATCGAGGTATTGGACCAATTTGAGGAAGAGTATGGAATCGAAGTAGTCTATGATACTTATGCAACAAATGAGGACCTTTACGTAAAATTAAAGCAAGGTGGAAGCAGCTATGATGTAATATTTCCATCAGACTATATGATTGAAAGAATGATTAGGGAGGATTTATTGGTAAAGATAAATAAGGATAATATCCCTAATTTTGAAAAGGTAGGAGATGCATTCTTAAATCTGGATTATGACCCTAAAAATGAATATGCCGTTCCATATATGTGGGGTACAGTGGGTATTATCTATAACAAGACCAAGGTAAGTGAGCCACTCGATATCTGGGCAGACCTTTGGGATCCCCAATATGAAGGACAGATAGTAATGTATAACAGTCAAAGAGATAGTCTAGCAGTTGCATTATTGAAGCTTGGATACTCTATTAATACAAGAAATATTGATGAACTAGAAAGAGCAAAAGAAGAGTTAATAGCGCAGAAGCCATTAGTTAAGGCATATATGGGTGATGAAATCAAAGGTGCTATAGTTAGTGGAGAAGCTGATATTGCAGTAGTATATTCAGGTGATGCTGTGACTATGATAGCTGATAATCCAGACTTAGAATACGTAATCCCAAAAGAAGGAACAAATCTATGGTTTGATGCCATGGTAATCCCAAAGAGTACACAAAACCAAGAAGCTGCTGAGAAGTTTATTGATTTTATGACTAGACCTGAAATAGCAGCTAAGAATGCTGAATATATAGGGTATTCATCCCCTATACCAGAAGCAGTAGAACTACTTCCAGAGGAAGTAAAGAATGATCCTACTGCTTATCCTGGGGATGAGGTCCTTGAAAATACTGAAGTATTTAGTGACCCTATGGATATTATTAAGGAATACGACAGAATTTGGACTGAAGTTACAAGTCAAGAATAAGATAAATCAACACAAACCTCCAATTTTTATTGGAGGTTTGTGTGTTTTTAGTCATTCAATGGGTAATAATGAGAAGTAGATATTATTAAGGAGGGTATAAATTGAAATCAAAGTATTTAATTATTGGAAACGGAATCACAGGACTATCTGCAGCAAAGGAAATTAGAAATAATGATAAAGAAGGCTCAATTACTATGATTACTTCAGAGTCTTACTTAACATATTATAGAGTAAAGTTATCTAAAGCTTTAGCTACAACTATAAATCATGATGCATTATTGGTAAATAAGGAAAACTGGTATGAGGAAAACAATATAGATGTTATCCTAAATAGCCTGGTTCAAAAGATCGATGTGGAAAATAATCAGGTGACACTCCAAAATGGAGATACATATGAATATGAGAAGTTACTTATTGCTACAGGAAGCAGACCTTTCATTCCACCTATAGAAGGTAAAGATAAAAATGGAGTATTTGCCCTTAGAACAATAGATGACGTTGAAAAATTACAATCACATTGTATAGACTGTGATACATATACAGTAGTAGGTGCAGGTTTATTGGGATTGGAGGCAGCTTGGTCCTTAAAGGAGTTGGGTAAGAAAGTAAATGTAGTTGGAAGTGCACCATATTTATTGGATAAGCAGTTGGATGAGGAAATTGGGAAAAAACTAGAGAAAAAACTAAAGAGTTATGGAATCAACACATATACATCTTCTAGGGTAAAGGGTGTTGAAGGAGGAGAAGATGCTAGCGGAGTAATCATAAATGACGGAGATGTTATAAAAACCGATGGTGTATTATTTTCAGCAGGTGTAAAACCAAATTTGGATTTAGTAAAAGACACAGAAATTCTAAGTGATAGAGGTATAAAGGTAGATTCTCACCTTAAGACCAATATAGATAATATATACGCGGCAGGAGATGTGGCAGAAATAGACGGCAAAGTTATGGGTTTATGGACTGCTGGTAATGAGCAAGGGAAAATAGCCGGTTTTAATATGACAGGTGGAGAAAAGACATATGATCAGCCTAAACAATTTACCAATTTGAGAATAGGCGATATTCAAATCTACTCAGCAGGAGATATTACGAATTTCGATCAGGTTTATGAATATATTGATGATGATAAGGATAATCATCATAAGTTATTCGTTCTAGATCAAAGGATTATGGGAGTGATCCTTTATGGAGATTTGAAGGAAATGAATAATGTAAAAAATGCAGTTATGAATCATATAAACATTGAGGACTATTTAAAAACAGGACTTTCTTTCAAGTTGAAAAATGCTTAAATAGTTTTTAATACTTAAAAGGAGTGAACTAGATGGATATACAATTCTTTGGTGCTGCAAAGATGGTAACAGGTTCTAATTATCTTTTAAGAACTAAAAAACATAATATATTAATCGATTGTGGGATGTTTCAGGGAAGTCATGAGGCGGAAAGAATGAATTTCGATCCGTTTCCCTATGACCCTAAAGATATTGATTATTTGATATTAACTCATGCTCACATAGATCATAGTGGTCGTATTCCAAAACTTGTAAAGGATGGATTTAGGGGGAATATTATCTGTACAAAGCCAACCTTTGAACTTTGTGAAATCATGCTGATGGATAGTGCAAAGATTCAGGAATCGGACACCCAATGGGAAAATAAGAAGCGTCAAAGAGCAGGACTAGACCCAGTGGAGCCTCTATATACCATGGATGATGCAGAATATTCCATGAAATACTTTCAGCCATATTTCTATGACCAAAGGATAAATATAAATGATTCTATAACCATAAGATTTAAGGATGCAGGCCATATTCTTGGGTCCTCTATTCTTGAGATATGGGTAAATGAAGATGGGGAAAGCACTAAGGTTGTATTTTCAGGGGATTTAGGTATGCCGGGGAGACCAATAATTAATAACCCTGAGTTTATAGACGAAGCCGACTATCTAGTTTTAGAATCAACCTATGGTGATACACTTCATGAGCCTTTTGAAATCAGTACTAAGATGCTAATAGATATCATAAATAGAACTGCACTAAGAGGTGGAACAGTGCTTATTCCTGCCTTTGCAGTAGGAAGAACCCAGGAGCTTATATATGAGCTAAATAAATATTATGATTCTGGCAAAGTGGAAGAATATATGAAGGTTCCAATATATATAGACAGCCCTTTAGCAGTTAATGCCACTGAGGTGTTTCAAAGGAATTCCAGTAGTTTTAATGAAAAAACAAAAGAAATGATTTTAAAAGGAGACAATCCATTCTCCTTTGGCAACTTAAGATATGTAAAGAGCCAGGAAGAATCCATGGCACTAAACAAGTCCGATTATCCAAAGGTTATTATATCCTCAAGTGGTATGGCTACAGCAGGAAGAATCCGACATCATCTAAAGCATAATATGTGGAATCCGTTAAATAGCCTAGTATTTGTGGGCTTCCAAGCAGAAGGCACCCTTGGAAGGATACTCTTAGATGGAGTAAAAAATGTAAAGCTACTAGGAGAGGAAATAAAGGTAGCCTTGGAAATCTATGACCTTGAGGGATTTTCAGGTCATGCGGACCAAAGGATTCTATTGGACTGGGTATCCAAGTTTAAGGAAAAACCTAAGAAGATATTTATTGTTCATGGAGAAGAAGAAGCAGCAAATTCCCTATCCAGTCTTATTGAAGATAGGTTCAATATAGAAACTATAATTCCTAATATAGGTGATAGATACGACATCAAAATAAATGATATACAGTTAAATAAGGGAGTCAAGATTGAGCCATATATGTTAAAAGAGGACATTGAAAATGAGCTTGAGAATGTATATAATCAATTCAACTCACTAATGAATAGGTCTAGTGGACTTTTAGAGGATCATATTTTAGAAAAGAACTATGATTTACTAAAGAATAAGCTAATAGATCTAGAGGGGCAGCTTATGGATTTAAATATGCTAATAGGTAAATAAGGGAGGAACTTTAGATGAAATATATAGAAAATTCATCCAATAATCCATGGTATAATTTAGCTTTTGAGGAATACTGCTTTAAGAATTTACCACAGGATGAGGATTATGTAATATTGTGGATCAACAGTCCTGCAATAATTGTTGGAAAGAATCAAAATACAATTGAGGAAATCAACCAGGAATATGTAAGGGAGAATGGTATAAAAATAGTAAGAAGAATAACAGGTGGGGGAGCAGTTTATCACGACTTGGGTAATTTAAACTTTTCGATAATAACCACAGTTAGTGGAGAAGTGAGAATCGACTTTGGAAAGATAAACATTCCTATGCTTAAATCCCTAGAAAAGCTTGGTATTAATGCAGAGCTTTCTGGAAGAAACGACCTTACCCTAGAAGGAAAGAAATTCTCTGGAATTGCTCAGTCAGTAGTAAAAAATAGGGTCCTAAATCATGGTACAATTTTGTTTGATACAGACCTTACGGTGCTTTCGAGCGCATTAAATGTTAAGAAGGATAAAATTGAATCAAAAGGCGTAAAATCAGTTAAATCCAGAGTAACAAATATTAGGCCTCATTTAACTGAGGATGTGGATATCCTTACCTTTAAGGAATTGTTATTAAAAAACATATTCGCACTAGAAGGTTTAGATCCTACTGAATATGTACTATCTGAAGAGCAGAAGGAAGAAATCAATAAATTGTATGAAGAAAAATACAATACTTGGGATTGGAATTATGGAGAATCACCGGTATTTGATTATACTAATTATAAGAGATTTCCATTTGGTTCTATAGATTTAAGAATGAAGATTAAGAACGGTGTAATACAGGATGTAAAAATCTATGGTGACTTCTTTGGAACTGAGGATGTAGCACTTCTTCAAGATAAGCTTAAGGGCAACAAGTATGATAGAGAAACAGTGGAAGAGCTTTTACGGGATGAACCATTGAAAAAATACTTTGGAGATATTACTTTAGAAGAATTCCTAGGATTAGTATTTGAATAGAAATTTTAACTTTGTTGCAACATTAGACTTGTTTTCGAAAGAGGGATAATATGAATGCAGTTGCAACTCATATACAAATAAAAGAAGTAAAAACCAAATCGGATATTAGAGACTTTGTAAACTTTCCCTTTGAGCTCTATAAAAATGATGATTCTTGGGTTCCACCGTTGAAAGCGGATTTCAGGAAATATATCATGGGAGAAAATAATTATCTAAATCAATCTGGACCAAATACCAAAATTTTAGCATATAAAGAAGATAAGCTCGTTGGTAGACTTCTTGTTGGAATAAATGAAAAGATAAATAAAGCTAAGGGTTTTAAGGAAGGATATATTTCCCTCTTTGAAGCAATTAATGATGAAGAAGTAGCATTTTATTTACTTTCCTTTGCGGAGAACTGGCTTAAAGAAAGGGGAATAGAGCTTATGAAGGGGCCATTATCCTTGCCTGGAGGAGATGACAATAGAGGATTTCTAGTAGATAATTTCCAGGACCCTACCCTAATCATGAATACCTACAACAAGAAGTATTACAATGACTTATTTCTTTCATATGGTTTTGAGAAATATTTGGACTGCTATGCCTATAAAAGTCATATCTATAATGATAATATTGAAAGATATGAAAAACTAGTCCCATATGCTATGAAGAGATATGGATATAGGTTAGACAAACTGGATTTAAAGAATATTAAATCTGAAATGAAGGATATAAAAAGAATAATAGACCAGGCTATGCCTAAGGAATGGGATGATTTTATTCCTCCAAATGAAGAGGAAATAGAGCTTATAGCAAAACAGCTTGTTCCCTTTGCAGATGAAGACTTAATATATATTGCAAGAACAAATAGAGGAGAGCCTATTGGCTTTAATATATCCCTACCAGATTATAATCAAGTATTAAAAAGGTTAAATGGAAGGCTTACGCCCTTTGGAATCTTTAAGTTTCTTTATTACAGAAAGAAAATAGATAAGCTTAGATTTTTTGTATTATTCGTGATTCCTGAATATAGAAAAAAAGGAGTCCCTTCAGCCATATATCTTATGAGTTATAAAAAAGCAAAGGAAAAAGGATATGTATTTGGCGAAGGCTCTACTATATGGGAATATAATAAGGACATGATCCTGGATATTGAAAAATATGGCGGAATCCTTTATAAAACCTATAGAATTTATAAGAAGAAAATCATGTAAAAAATAAAAAATAGAAGATAGGAGAAATTCTCCTATCTTCTATTTTTCAAGGTTCTCTTTAAAACAATATAACAGAATATTTAGATAAATGAATAACGATGCATCGGTGGACAATCATTATAAAATATTTCCTTTAATTGTCTGATACTTATATTGCAATTTACACTAATTATGATATTATAATAGTATAAATGAAGTTTAAATAGTCATAGTACATAAAGTTTGCAATTATGGATTCATTACTTTAGTGTGTTCTAGGAGGTATGAAGAATGGAAAAGAAAAAAGTTGTACTTGGAGTAATTGGCTCTGATTGTCATGCAGTCGGAAATAAAATTCTGGATTATTCTCTTTCTGATGCAGGCTTTGATGTAGTAAATATTGGGGTGCTGTCTCCTCAAGAGGATTTTATCAACGCAGCTATTGAAACTAATGCAGATGCTATATTGGTGTCTTCTTTATATGGACATGGTGAAATTGACTGTAGAGGAATGAGAGAGAAATGTAAAGAAGCTGGACTAAATGATATTCTACTATATGTTGGAGGAAATATTGTAGTAGGAAAACAAGACTGGAACCAGGTTAGTAAGAGATTTTTAGATATGGGATTTGATAGAGTATATCCTCCTGGAACCAGTACGGATACTGCTATTAAGGATTTAAGAGAAGATTTATATAACCAATAGATCGAGGTATATTATGGACGCATATTTATTTATAGACATTGGAAGCACTTTTACAAAACTCACCTTAGTAGATGTAGAGAAGGAAGAGATAATTGCTACTGAGAAAGCATATACAACAGTTGAAAGTGATGTTTCCATTGGATATGAAAACGCTTTATTAAAATTGAATAAGAAGCTGGATAGGGAATATTCCATTGTAAAGAAGCTGGCCTGTTCATCTGCTGCTGGAGGACTTAAAATCATAGCAATCGGACTAGTTCCGGAGCTTACCTCAGAGGCTGCAAAGAGGGCAGCACTTGGAGCAGGAGCTAGGGTTATTAAGACCTATAGCTTCAATCTCAACAATGATGAGTTAGAGGAGATAAAAATATCCAATGCAGATATGATACTTTTAGCAGGTGGAACAAATGGTGGAAATAGCGAGTCTATAATCCATAATGCCCAAATGCTTAAAAAATATAAAATTCAAATACCAGTAGTAGTAGCTGGAAATAAGAGCTGTAATGATGCCATAAAGGAGATTTTTGGCGAGCAAGTAGAATACTATATCACAGAAAATGTTATGCCAAACTTGAATCACATAAATGTAGAACCTGCAAGGGAAACCATTAGAAGTATCTTTATGAAAAAGATTATAAATGCCAATGGTATGAAAAATATAGAAAACCTAATATCAGGAATCTTGATGCCAACACCTGCATCTGTTTTAAAGGCAGCAGAGCTACTATCCACTGGTTCAAGGGATGAGGATGGAATAGGGGACTTAGCTGTTATCGATGTAGGAGGTGCTACCACCGATATACATACCATTGCTGAGGGAGCTCCAAGTAAACCAGGAGTTGTCCTTAGGGGACTTGAGGAACCCCATGCTAAGAGAACAGTAGAGGGAGACCTTGGCATGAGGTACTCAGCCTTATCCTTATTTGAAGCTGCAGGTACTAAGATAATAAAAAAATACTTAAATATAGATGATTATGATATAGAGGATGAATTTAAATCTAGATTCGAGCACACGGGTTTTGTAGCTTCTAGCAGTAGGGATGTTCACTTTGATGAGGCTATGGCAAAAGTCTGTGTGGATATTTCCATGAAAAGGCATGCTGGAGTAGTAGAGCCTGTTTATTCTCCAATGGGAATGATGTACTCTCAGGAGGGTAAGGACCTTATGGACTTGCCTAATGTCATTGGAACTGGAGGAATTATCGTAAATAGTCAATCACCACAGGATATTCTGAAGGCTTGTATATTTACTATGGATGACCCCCAATCCCTAAAACCAAGATATCCGAAAATTTTACTTGATAAGGAATATATACTCTCAGCCATGGGTTTACTTTCCACTATTGATGCTAATATGGCTTGTAGAATGTTAAAAAAATATATTGTGGAAGTCTAGGAGGAAAATCATGAATTTAAAAAATAAGAGATTATCTGATGATGAGTTTTTTAATTTAAGAAAAGATGTGCTATCTCATTGGCCTACAGGTAAAGAAGTGGACTTACAGGAAGCTGTTGATTACTTGAAAAGGGTTCCAGATGAAAAAAACTTTGCTAAGAAACTTAGAATGGCTAAAGAAAAAGGAGTAACACTTGCACAGCCGAGAGCAGGGGTTGCACTTATTGATAAACATATAGAGCTATTAAACTTTCTATCAACAGAAGGCGGTGCAGACTTTCTACCTTCCACTATAGACTCCTATACAAGACAAAATAGATATAATGAATGTCAGGTAGGCATAGATGAATCCATAAAAGAAGGAAGGTCACTACTTAATGGATTTCCAGCAGTAAATCATGGGGTTAAAGGATGTAGACAGGTATATGAAAGTGTAGATAAGCCTGTACAAGCTAGACATGGTACACCTGACTCTAGATTACTTGCTGAAATCATTCATGCAGGAGGCTGGACATCCAACGAAGGTGGAGGAATTTCCTATAACATACCATATGCTAAAAGCGTTCCAATAGAAAAATCTCTTTATGATTGGCAATATTGCGATAGATTGGTAGGATTTTATGAAGAGCAAGGTATAGAAATAAACAGAGAGCCCTTTGGACCATTAACTGGAACTTTAGTCCCACCATCTACCTCAAATGCCGTTGCTATAATAGAAGCCTTACTGGCAGCAGAACAGGGAGTAAAAAATATTACAGTAGGCTATGGTCAATGTGGAAATATAGTTCAAGACGTAGCAGCTATAAGGGCTTTAGAGGAACAAACTGAAGAATATCTTCATAGATTTGGCTACAAGAACTGTACAGTAACAACAGTATTTCATCAATGGATGGGAGGATTCCCAGAGAATGAAGCCATGGCATTTGGAGTAATCTCCTTTGGGGCAGCGACAGCGGCATTGGCAGGAGCTACAAAGGTTATAGTAAAGACCCCTCATGAAGCTATCGGAATACCTACTAAGGAGGCTAATGCAGCTGGAATAAGGTCTACTAAGATGACTTTAAACATGCTTGAAGGCCAAAGAATGGCCATGAGTCCTGAACTAAAGACAGAGATTGCAATAATAAAAGCAGAAACAAATTGTATGCTAGAAAAGATTTTGGAAATAGGCAAGGGAGATTTAGCAATAGGAACTGTTAAGGGAATTGAAATAGGAATCATAGATATACCATTCGGCCCTTCTAAATACAACTACGGTAAGATGATGCCAGCAAGGGATAATCTTGGGGCTGTTAGGTACCTAATGACAGGCAATATTCCATTTACAAAGGAATTGATAGACTTCAACAGAGAGAAACTTGAAGAAAGAGGAAGAGTAGAGAAAAGAAATGTGGGCTTCCAAATGACAGTGGATGATATATTTGCAGTAAGCAAGGGGAAATTAATAGGAAGACCGGAGGGAATATAGATGAAAATAGTTGACTTAGTATGCTCAGAAGGAAAAACTGGTTTTTATTTTGATGACCAAAAGGCAATTAAAGCTGGTGCTAAGCACGATGGTCTATTCTATATTGGAGAGCCAATTTTACCAGGCTTTACTTCTATAAGACAAGCAGGAGAAAGCATATCCATCATGCTTATACTGGAGGATGGCCAGGTAGCAGTTGGAGATTGTGCAGCTGTTCAATACTCAGGAGCAGGTGGTCGAGACCCGCTATTTTTAGCTAAGGACTTTATACCAGTTATTGAAGAAGAAATAAAACCTCTAATCTTAGGAAGAGATGCTGATAACTTCAAAGCTTTGGCTGAAGAGTTTGATTCCCTAAAGGTAGATGGAAATAGACTACATACAGCCATAAGATATGGCATAACTCAAGCCATACTAGATGCTGTAGCCAAATCTAAAAAAGTTACTATGGCTGAAGTTATCAAAGAAGAGTATAATACAGGTATAGATTTAAAAAGAATTCCAATATTCACTCAATCAGGTGATGATAGATATCTAAATGCAGATAAGATGATCCTTAAGGGTGCAGATGTACTTCCTCATGGTTTATTCAACAACGTAGAGGAAAAATTAGGGCTTAAGGGTGAGCTATTGATGGATTATGTCATATGGTTGAGAAACAGAATCAACCAATACAAGCCTTCAGAGGAATATAACCCAATACTTCATATAGATGTATATGGGACAATAGGGCAACTATTAAATGATGATACAGAGGCTATGGCAGAATATCTCAAGTCTTTATCCCAAGCTGCAAAGCCATATAGACTGAGGATAGAGGGACCTATGGATATAGGAGATAGACAAGGACAAATGGAAGCTCTAAGAGACTTAAGAACTGTACTAGATGATAGAAATATCCAAGTTGAGCTAGTAGCTGATGAATGGTGCAATACCCTTGAGGATGTTAAGTATTTTGCAGACAATAAAGCGGGGCATATGATTCAGATTAAGACACCGGATTTAGGGGGTATAAACAATACAATAGAGGCCATATTATATTGCAATAAGGTAGGAGTAGGTTCCTATATTGGTGGAACATGCAATGAAACCAACAAAAGTGCAGAAGCCTGCTGCAATATAGCTATAGCTTGTGGTGCAAAACAAACTCTTGCTAAACCAGGTATGGGAGTTGATGAAGGATATATGATCATCAACAATGAAATGAATAGAGTACTTGCATTGGCTAAGAGAAGAGCTAAGTAAAACGTTAAATTCAGTGGGATTTCCCTCTGAATTTATTTTTAAATTTTATTTTGTAAAAGGAAGTGGAATATGAGGACTATAGATGCAAAAAAAATCACTGAGGAAATCAAGAGAATGGTTATAGAAGCTAATTATTTCTTACCAAAAGATGTTATGAGATCCCTAAAAGATGCAAGAGAAAAAGAGGATTGGAAGCTGTCTCAGGATATTTTGGATAAGATAATAGAAAATGCTGAAATTGCAGAAACTGAAAAGGTTCCAATGTGTCAGGATACAGGTATGGTAGTTGTTTTTGTGAAAATCGGTCAAGAAGTAATAGTTGAAAATGGGTATATAGAAGACGCAATCAATGAGGGAATTAGACAGGGCTATAAGGAGGGTTACTTAAGAAAATCAGTAGTAGGAGACCCTATAAATAGAGAGAATACCAAGGACAACACCCCTGCAGTTATAAATTATGAAATAGTCCCTGGAGATAAGCTTAATTTAATGGTTGCAGCAAAAGGCTTTGGTTCAGAAAATATGTCTAGACTAAAGATGCTTAAGCCTTCAGATGGATTGGAAGGAGTTAAGAATTTTATATTAGAGACTGTAGAATTAGCAGGACCAAATCCTTGTCCTCCGATTGTAGTAGGAGTTGGTTTAGGCGGTACCTTTGAAAAAGTAACTCTATTGGCTAAAAAGGCTTTAATGAGGAATTTAGATCAGTACAATGAAAATCAATACTATGCTGATTTAGAAAGACAGATGCTGGAGGAGATAAATGCCCTTGGAATAGGTCCTCAAGGCTTTGGGGGTCGAACTACTGCTTTAAAGGTCAATATCGAATATTTCCCAACTCATATTGCAGGTCTTCCTGTAGCAGTAAATATAAACTGCCATGCTACAAGACATAAAGAAGTAACTCTTTAGGAGGATATTATGGAATATAAACTAAACACACCTTTTACAAAAGAATCCTTAAAAGATTTAAAGCCAGGGGATAACGTATATATTACAGGATTTATGTATACAGCTAGAGATGCTGCACATAAAAGGCTTATAGAATTAATTGAAAAGGGAGAGATACTTCCTATAGATATAAAGGGAGCCTGCATCTATTATGTAGGGCCAACTCCTGCAAAAGAAGGTCAAGCTTCAGGTTCAGCAGGACCTACTACTAGTTATAGAATGGATTCATATAGTCCCCAGTTACTGGAGTTAGGATTGATGGGAATGATCGGAAAGGGTAAGAGAGGCCCTGAGGTTATAGACAAGATGGTAGAACAAGGTGCAGTGTATTTTGGTGCCATAGGGGGAGCTGCAGCTCTTATTGCTAAATCTATAAAGTCAGCAGAGATAGTTGCATATGAGGACTTAGGTGCTGAAGCCATTAGAAAGATATATGTTGAGGATTTTCCTGCTACGGTAATTATAGATTCTAGAGGAGATAATCTCTACGAACTTGGGAGAGAGGAGTATCTTAAATGGAAAAAACAAAGATAATTAAAATGGCAAAGTCTGGCTCTCTAGAATCCAATGATATACTAATAATGATTTCACCAAATGATAATGGGATAGAACTTGAACTGGAAAGCGTAGTAGAAAAACAATTTGGAGATAGGATAAGAGAGGTAATTCTCACTACCTTAAAGGAAGAGGAGGTCACAAGTGCAAAAGTCATTGCAAAGGACAAAGGTGCCCTTGATTTCACCATTAGAGCAAGGATGAAAACCTGTATAAAAAGAGGGAGTGAAAAAGGTGAGCTATAAGACCCTACTCTTTATGCCTGGAAACAACCCAGGTATGCTTCAAAGCTCGGATATATTGGGAGGAGATGGAATTATAATTGATTTAGAGGATGCAGTAGCTTTAAATGAAAAGGATGCTGCAAGAATCTTAGTTTACGAGTACTTAAATGCCATTGAACCCACATCAGATATATTTATAAGAATAAATCCCATGGACTCATCCTACTTCCTAGATGATTTAGAGCTAATCAAGACTCTACATATTACAGGAATAGTAATGCCAAAGGCAAGTGTAGAATCTATAAAAGCCTTAGATGATTTTATCGAGAGCAATGATTTAAACCTTAAAATAATACCCCTTATTGAAACAGCTTTCGGGCTCGAAACATCTATGGAAATTCTAAAATCAAGTTCTAGGGTTATTGGAGTTCTTTTAGGGGCAGAGGATTTGACCCTTGATTTAGGTGCAAAGAGGACTAAGGAATCCGATGAAATAAAATATGCCAGATCCAGAATTATAGCTGTCTCTAAGGCATTAGGTATCCAAGCCATTGACACACCATGGACCGATACAGATGATTATGAAGGATTAAAAAAAGATACCTTGAAGGCCAAGGATTTAGGAATGACAGGAAAAGCTCTTATAAGTCCTAGACATGTTGATATAGTCAATAGAATATTCTACCCATCGAAAGCAGAAATAGACTATGCATTAAGAGTGGTGGAAGGTTTAAAGGCAGCCAATGAAAAGAATCTAGGTGCATTTTCAATGGATGGAAAGATGGTAGATGCTCCAATCATTAAGAGAGCCTTAAATTTATTGAAAACGAGTGGGGATTACAAGGAGGAATACGATGAGCTACTTAAATAATATAGATTTAAACTCCATTAATATCCTTAAAAGTTCTCAATATCCTAAGAAGAGTATAAGAAATAGCAAAGTATCTAAAGATATTGAGGTGTTATTCAATAATTTAAATATAAAAAGAGGAGATGTTTTATCCTTTCACCACCATCTAAGAAATGGAGATAATGTATTAAATCTTATAATGACGGAGGTTCAAAAGCGAGGCATAAAGGACATTACCCTTGTGGCAAGCTCCCTATTTCCAGTTCATAAGGCTTTAATCCCTATGTTGAAGGATGGTACAATTAAGAATATAGTTACTTCTTATATTTCAGGAGAATTGGGAGAAGCTATTAGCTATGGAGAATTAAAGGGAAATATACTTATGCAATCCCATGGAGGAAGAGCTCGCTCAATTTTAAATGGAGATTTAAAAATAGATGTGGCATTTATAGCCTCACCTAGCACAGATCATAGTGGAAATATATCAGGCATAAATGGTATAAATTCCTGCGGGACACTAGGCTATGCAATAGCCGACAGTATGATGGCAAAAAAGATAGTTGCCGTTACAGACTCAATTGTGGATTATCCGAATTATCCAGCAGATATTACAGAGGATTATGTAGATTATATACTAGAAGTTGAATCCATAGGTGAAAAGTCAGGCATAGTTTCAGGAACTACAGTTATAACAAAAGACCCTATAGGCCTTAAGATAGGAAGAGATACTTTAAAGGTCATGGAAGCATCAGGTCTTCTAAAAGATAATTTTAGCTTTCAAAGTGGAGCAGGTGGAATCTCATTAGCAGTAACCAGCTTTCTTAGGGAGTATATGATTGAAAACAATATAAAGGGAAGCTTCGCATCAGGAGGAATTACAGGCTATTTAACCCAAATGCTTGAAGAAGGTTTATTTAAAGCTTTGCTGGATGTACAATGCTTTGATTTAGAAGCTATCGAATCCTTAAAGAAAAATCCAAACCACATAAGAATGAGTGCCTCTAAATATGGAAATCCGGAAACGTCATCAGTAGTTGATAATCTTGATATAGTAATCCTTGGAGCTACTGAAATAGACATAAACTTCAATGTAAATGTGACAACAGGCTCTCATGGATTATTGATGGGTGGAAGCGGTGGACATCAGGATACGGCAGCAGGCAGCAAATTATCTATAATAGTATCCAAGCTATTCTTCTCCAGAATTCCACTTATAAAGGATAGAGTAGATGTAATAACCACTCCAGGCACCACGGTAGACGTTCTTGTAACTGAAAGAGGCATATGTGTTAATCCATTTAGGGAGGATTTAATCAAAAAATTTAAAGAAGCAAAGCTAGATATAATAGATATAAGTGATCTAAAAGCCTACTCAGAAAAGATAATGGGTATACCGAAACCAATCGAAAAAACTAATAGAATCATAGGATATTCGGAGTATAGAGATGGAAGCGTTCTTGATGTAATCTATGAGGTTAAGAGATAGAGACTGATTGCTGGTCTTTTTTGGGGTCTATCTATGGGGAATCTATGATAAGTTTAGGGTCTTTTATAGGTCGACGTTTATGAGCCATTTATTCATCTGCGACATGGACTTTTGACTGTACTAAGATAGTCTGCCTCGAAAAATGAAGGACCTTGATAATATGCCAAGAAGCAAATTTATTGGGTCGTATCAAGGTACTAACATTTTTCTTCGACACCCTATCTAGTACAGTTACCAAAAGTCTCTGTATGCATCTGCCTCAATAACTCATAAACGTCAAGCTTATACTGTAAAGAAACTATAAGATTATCTAGGTATATATATTTTTAAAACAATCTAAGCATTAGAATCTTTTGACTTTATAACCTCTGTAAGAAAAATACTTTGAGATTTAAATTATCTCGACTTCGAAAAAATTTGGCAACTGAACTTTGTTTTTAGCTGCAGAAAATTGGTAAGGATTGACACCCTCAGGAGATAGACCCGGGTCCCAGCTTGGCAATCATTCCAATTTTCAAGGATAAAAATATTAGTTCAGTCAAATTTTTGAGGGAGAAGGAATTTTAATCCAAAGTACTTTTCAACCCTAGATTCTTTAAATTTTGACCACAACTGAAGACCCTAAAAGCATATCCTAAAAATAGATTAACAAAAAACCCCCAAACGTCTACTTTAACGAATCAAAAAGGTGGAAATTTTATGTTTTTTAGCGATGAACTAAATTTAAATAGTCCTAGAGAGATAGAGGAAATTAGAAGCTTTCTTAAATCATTTGGAGTTGACTACGAAATCCCCGACAAGACTTATGTTATAAGGGATAAGGGGGAGATAGTAGCTACTGGTTCCGCTTCTTCTAATATTCTAAAATACTTTTTTGTAAACTCTCTTTATAGCGGTCAAGGAGCCATATCTACCGTTTATAATTCCTTATTGGAGTATATAGTCCAAAGAAACTATAGCTCTTATTTTGTATTTACTCAACCTGAAAACCTCCATATTTTTAAATCCATTGGACTTGAAGAAGTCTATTCCACTAGCAGAGTTCTGCTTTTAGAAGGGGGATTTTATAGCTTTGATAAATGGATAAATGAGGTAAAAAAACAGATAGGGGGAAAAGGAGGAAGTAGAGGTTCTATAGTAGTCAACTGTAATCCTATGACTCTGGGACATAAATACTTAATAACAAAAGCCCTCGAAGAAGTAGATGAGCTTATCATCTTCGTAGTAGAAGAAGACCTATCGGAATTTCCATTTAGCCTTAGATTTAATATTATTAAGAGTGAACTCAAAGAAGAAAAAAGAGTTAAGGTAGTAAAAGGGGGACCATATATTATCTCTAGGGGAACCTTTCCGACCTATTTTATAAAACAAAAAGATGAAATGTTGGATATATATACAGAGTTAGATGCAAGTATATTTGCTGATAAAATTGCAAAAAATTTATCCATAGACAAAAGATTTATAGGCTCAGAACCTAAAGATCCAGTGACCTTAGAGTACAATAAAACACTTAAAAAAATTTTGGAACCTAAAGGAATCCAAGTTAAAATCATCCAACGTTTAGAGCATGAAGGAAATCCAATAAGTGCATCTTATGTTAGAGAACTATTACACTCAGGAAGACTAGAAGAAGCAAAAAAACTATTGCCAAAAAGCAGTATAGAAAAGGTTATAGGGAACAATGCCAACCTAACCTAAAAAATAATATATAGTAATTAAACTTAGTATTTCTCTTAAATGACTTTATATACCTTACTAAAAGAAAGTTTTAAGGTAAAAATAATAACATAAATATTTTCTTGCTTCTAAATTAGTAGAAGTAATTTTAATATTTAAATATTAAAAAGGAGAATGTTTATGGATATATTAAAAATTCAAGATTTACAGGAGTTGATTAACAAAGAAGGATTAGTGGTTTCAATCTATATGCCTACTTTTCGAAGCGGCGTTGATATAAGACAAAATGGAATAAAATTCAAACAGCTTTTAAGAGAAGTTGAAGCTCAACTTTATGATATGGAGATGAATAAAAAGGAAGTTGAAAGCTTTCTAAACCCTGCTGCCAATCTTATAGATGAGACTAAATTTTGGCAGAATCAAGGTGACGGATTAGCTTTATTCCTTGATTGGGATGGGGTAAAATATTTCAGGCTTCCATTTGAATTTAGTGAATCAGTAACAGTGGGAGATCGAATTCATATAAAACCCCTCCTGCCATTATTTAATGGAAATGGTCAATTCAATGTTCTTGCACTGAGTAAAAATCAAGTAAGATTATTTAGATGTACTCGACAAACTGTAAAGGAAATAGAGCTTTTGGATGCACCTGATAGTATGCATGATATGCAGGTAGATGATGACCCTAGAACCAAATTGGAATTAAGAACCTCATCCCCACAGGGTAAAAATCAGCTATCATATAACAAGGTGACTCAAGGACAGGGAAACGAAAATGATTATGAAAGAAATGAGCTAACAAGATATTTCCGTGCAGTAGATGAATCCTTAATGAAGATTCATGAAGAAGATATAGTTCCTATGGTCTTAGCAGGAGTCGAATATCTAATTCCTATTTATAGGGAAAAGAGTAACTATCCTTATATAGTAGAAGACTTTATAAAAGGAAATCCTGAGCTGTTAAACGGAGAGGAGCTTAAGGATTTGGCATGGGAAATAGTTGAACCTTTATTCTACAAGGATAGAATGCAAGCAGAAGATAAATACAGACAGTTTTATGGTCAAAGAAATAAGCTATATGCAAATTCCCTAGAAAAGATTATACCGGCAGCCTATAGTGGGCAAGTAGAATCCCTATTCGTAGACAATAGTGTTGCTAAATGGGGTAAATACAATCACGAAAATAATAAAATAGCTATCAATGAATCTCCTGCTGATGGAGATGAAGATTTAATGGAATATGCATCAATCCTGACCTTATCAAGAGGTGGCAATGTCTTTAGCGTAAGTTCAGAAAATATACCAGATAAAAGTTCTATAGCAGCTGTTCTAAGATACTAACGAATAAAGGTCCCCATGGGGACCTTTATTTAAATTTTTCCAACAAGGTCTATGCTTGGAGATAAGGTTTCTGAACCTTCATCCCACTTTGCAGGACATACTTGATTTGGATATTTTCTTATATATTGAGCTGCTTTAATCTTAGTAACCAAAATGCTAGCATTACGTCCAATTCCACCTGCATTTATTTCAACTGATTGAATAATACCATCTGGATCAATTATAAATGTGCCACGATCTGCCAGACCTGCTTCTTCAATTAATACATCGAAATTACGAGATAGAGTATGATTTGGATCTCCAATCATAGTGTATTGAATTTTACTAATCGCTTCAGAGCTATCATGCCATGCTTTATGTGTAAAATGAGTATCAGTTGAAACTGAATATACCTCAGTGTCTAATTTTTTAAAGGTTTCATAATGATCTTGTAAGTCTTCAAGCTCAGTAGGGCATACAAATGTAAAGTCTGCTGGATAAAAACAAACTACACTCCATTTTCCTTTAAAGTCTTCTTGAGTTACCTCAACAAATTCTCCATTTCTAAATGCTTGAGCTTTAAATTCTTGTACTGGTTTACCAATTAATGACATATGATCATCTCCTATTCTTTCCTTTATTATTTTTTAAACTAATTTAAAAGATAATGATTAGCGATAAACTAATATTAACCTAAAATTATATAGATGTCAAGTATGAAATCATTACAAGTTAATAAAGATTTTATAATAGTATCTATTTAGATATTCAAATAGTAAGTTCTGCTATTTAAATATATTGCAATAAGCCTTTTCAATTGGTATATTGTACTTAGTGAGAAATTATGGAGGAGTTTATGAAAAAAGTTAAAATCTATATAATTGTACTAGGTATAGCTATCCTTGGTATATTTACTTTTTTACCTGTATACCTATCAAAAGCTATAAACCATGAAGAAGTAATTATCAATGTTCCTAGTGGTGCATCTCTTTCTACAGTAGGAAATGAACTCTATGAAAAAGGCGTAATAAGAAGCAAAATATGGTTTAGGTATAATGGAAAAGAAATAGCAAGAAATATTAAACCTGGTAACTATAAAATAGGTCCAGATTTACAAATAGATGATATATATGAGATTATCCAAAAGGGTGAGCAAGAACATCAAATAAAGGTTACTTTCCCGGAAGGATTTATACTATATCAATTTGCTGAGGAAATTGAGGCAAAGGGTTTAGGAAGTAAGGATGAATTCATAAAAGCAACAAATGATTATTTTTCTTCAAAAGGATTTGATTTTGATACAACAAGTCTTTATTTTAATATGGAAGGATACCTATTTCCAGATACCTATAATTTTACAGAGGATCAGTCTATGGATGAAATAGTATCGAAACTTGCCTCTACTATGGACAAAATCTTTACAGATGAATATAAAAAAAGAGCTGAAGAAATGGGCTTTAGTCTTCATGAGATATTAACAATAGCATCTTTAATCGAAAGGGAATCATATAATGATTCAGAAAGAAAAACTGTCAGTGGTGTTATCTACAATAGACTAAAAAACAAGATGCTTCTTCAAATAGACGCATCCGTAATATATGGGATTGGAGAAGGAAAAGAGCATATGACTAGAGTATATTATGCAGACTTAGAGAAGGATAACCCATATAATACTTACAAGAACATAGGTCTACCACCTGGACCAATAGCATCTCCAGGAAAAAGCTCCATAGAAGCAGCCTTATATCCTGAGGAACATGATTATCTATATTATGTTTTGGGAGATAATGGACATGTTTTTGCAAAGACATATAATGAACATCTAGTCAATGTAAATAAATATAGAGAACAGTAAAAACTAAGAGTTAAAAAGGAATACAGAAATTAAAAAACTCATAAAATCGCCAATGGTGACTTTATGAGTTTTTCGTTGTTTAAGGACCTTTTTTATTTAATTTATTGATTCATATAGTGATCAAAACTCTTCCTGATGCTGGATAAAAACATCTACTAGCAGAGGATCAAAGTGGCTTCCTTTATTTGAACTGATAATCTCCATACTCTTTTCCTGTGAAAAAGCATCTTTGTTCTTAATCTTACGAAAGTGGTACAAAACTGCCTTTATATCATCTTTTGTACATGCCCAATAAATACCATCCGCGATATTTACTGGTTCATTTCTTTAGGATTCTTCATTGATTTTCACAATTTATTCCTCCTGTTTAACTATGCTTAAAACCTCAGACTTAATTATGAATCTTCCTAGGAAACCTAAGGTTTCTTGGCGAAAGTGACGAAGTCGCTTTTTATGTAGAAAAAAACTCTGCTTTTAATACAAAAGATGTATTAAAAACAGAGCCATAATTTTGTGGTGCCGGAGGCGGGAGTCGAACCCGCACGGTGTTGCCACCGCTGGATTTTGAGTCCAGTACGTCTGCCAATTCCATCACTCCGGCTTAGTGACAAGATTTATCATAGCACAAAATTTGCTTGAATGCAACAAATATTTCTAACATATTTACCTTAAGATAGAATTAAGGTATACTAATATTTAAGAAATCAATCAGGTGAAGATATTTTGCGCCTAGTTGAAAGAATGTAGATTTATTGATATAGAATTACCTCGGATCTTTGACAGTTGAATAATAAAAAAATCGATGAAGCCATTGAAAAGGCT
>CAZAJU010000011.1:0-32546 GCA_964485455.1 uncultured Tissierella sp. | reverse complement strand
AAATACCTAGTTTGCTTTTGGATGTTTAAATTCACTATTTATGCTCTTATCTATTGTATTCATAGTTTAGCCCAAAAACAATTCCTTGTAAACATGTAACAAGAAATAATTGGTAATTATACAATTTGTTGAAATATTAATATATTAGTAATATTTCAATTTATCTGGGTATATATAGTATACAAATTATCGTAAACACATATTGTCTAGTATGAGGGAGGTTTTATAATGAAGAAAATATTGGTAGCCGTAGATGGTTCGAAGCACTCAGAAAAGGCCTTATTTAAAGCAAGAAAGATTGCAGAAGCAATTGGCAGTGAAGTTACTATTCTTCATGTTATTAATCCATTAAGAGATACGGTTTATATCAATAATCGAGAGCTTGCCAATGAAATTAAGAAGAATGCCTCAATGCGTGGAGAAGAGGTTATTAAAAAGTCCAAGGAAGTATTTCAGGATTTTAATGGTACCTTATTCACAGAAACTAGAGTTGGTGATGCTGTAGATGAAATTATTAAATTTTCTGAAGAAGGTGGATTCGACCTAATAGTTATGGGAAGCAGGGGTGGTGGAGCCTTTTCAAGAGCCTTACTAGGTAGTGTTTCCGATAAGGTAGTACATCATATAAAGTCATCTGTTCTAATAGTTAAGTAGAAACATTCACTTTTTTCTAAATAAAGGATAATATTCAGTGAGAAAAATGATTTTGAAAAGGGGGTTTTTCCGATGAACATATTAAGACCCTTTGATAAGGCTAAAGACTTCCATTTAGATTGTAGATTAAAAAATTAATTACGGAGGGTTGATCATGAAAAAGCTACTTGTTCCAATTGATGGTTCTGATAGTTCAAAGAGAGCTTTGGATAAAGCCAAGAAAATAGCTGAATGTATGGGTAGTGAAATTACAATTTTAAATGTTGTTGCTCCAATAACAGGCTATAAGTATATAACTGTTCCAGACGTTATAAACAAAGCCTCAGATTTTAACCATGAATACAGCCAAAAAATGTTACAAGCTGCCCTAGATTCATTGAATGGTTTTGCTGGTAAAGTGGACACTAAGATTAGGAAAGGTAATCCTGCAGAGGAGATAATTCTAGAAGCAGAAGGCGGAGGATATGATGCTGTAATTATGGGTTCTCGAGGACAAGGCGTATTTAGTAGAACTTTAATTGGTAGTGTTTCTGACAGTGTAGTTCATCATTCCAATATATCTGTATTTATTGTGAAATAAGAAAAGCTTCCGAAAAATAGGTAGATATAATTTTTCTCCTCAAAATAAGAAAATGCTATCCTTTTGGGTAGCATTTTCTTATTGCACCTCGTTATATTTAAACAATATTTAGTTGGGTTTTATGGTATAATAAAGATTGGGTAGCTAAAAAAGCTATTTAATTGCTGCAAGACTTAAGGGGAGTTAATATGGATACACAAATGGACATGTTTGAAATTATAAACACAAAGAATGAGACGCCTGACAAAGAAATTCCTACAGATGCAAAATTAAAGGATAATCAAAGTTGGTGCCCATATTGCTCCAAACCAGTAATTTTCATAAAGGATCAAGTCCATGGTGTTAAAAGATGTCCATATTGCAACATTAGCGATAAGGATTACAATGTAAAAATGGTAAATAATAGGTGGGTTTAGGCATATTATTATTGACAAATTGGGGAAAATATGATGATATAGTTAATAATGATTAGTATGGTTTCTAAATATCTACATAGTAATGGGAGGAATAAATTAGATGGGCGACGAATCTGGGGCCACGATAACAGGACAATTGCTTTTAATAGGTTTTCTGACTTTGTTAAATGCATTTTTTGCTGCATCGGAAATGGCAATGGTATCAGTTGACAAGAAGAAGTTAAATATGCAGGCAGATGAAGGTAATAAGAAGGCTAAAATGTTGTTACACCTTTTAGCAGAACCTTCAAAATTTTTATCCACAATTCAGGTAGGCATAACATTTGCAGGATTTTTCTCATCTGCATCAGCAGCCGTAGGGATTTCGGATGACTTAGGTAAGGTTCTGAATGGATTTGGAGTTCCTTTTGCAAAGGACGTAGCATTTATAGGTGTAACTCTTATATTATCCTATATAACCTTGGTGTTTGGTGAATTAGTTCCAAAGAGAGTAGCATTACAATATGCAGAGAAGTTTTCTTTCTTTGCTGTTAAATTTATAAATATAGTAGCTAAGATAATGAGTCCTTTTATAAGTCTTTTGTCCTTATCTACTAATGGAGTTATGCGTATTTTAGGAATTAGAACTGAAGGTGTTGAAGAAAAGATAACTCTTGAGGAGATTCGCTCAATGGTAGAAGTTGGGCAAGAGCAAGGAGTTATTAATCCTGTAGAACGTGAAATGATCAACAGTGTTATTGGATTTGATGATAAGTTGGCTGAGGAAATAATGACTGCTAGAACTGAAGTCTTTATGATAGATTTAGAAGACCCTATAGAGGATTATTTAGGGGATATGTTAGAGCTTAAATATTCTAGAATTCCTGTATATGAAGGTGATGTAGATGATATCTTAGGCATACTCTACATAAAGGATTTTCTGTTGGAAGCTTATAAGGTAGGATTTAATAACGTTGATATCAAGAAGATACTTCGACCTGCATATTTTATCCCTGAGAGAAAGAACATCAACGATTTATTTAATGAGATGCAAACTAAAAAGAAGCATATGGCAGTTCTTATTGATGAATATGGTGGTTTCTCAGGTGTAGTTACTATGGAAGACCTTGTTGAGGAAATCGTAGGTGATATAGATGATGAGTATGATCACGATGAGCCGGATATAAGGAGAATAGATGATAAGAATTTTATAGCTAAGGGTGCAATATCCATTAAAGAACTTAATAGCAATTTAGGAACGAAGCTAGATGAAGATTCAGAGGATTATGATACTCTAGGAGGATTTCTAATTGATATGCTAGGTTATATACCTGATGATGGGGAGAAAGTTGTTGTTGAATTTGAGAACCTTGAGTTTTACATTGAGGAAATTAATGAAAAAAGAGTTCAACAGGTGCATATAGTTATAAATGATATAAATAATGAAAATGATGTAGATCAAGATGAATAATAGAGGTCAGGCACATGTTATTATTGTGCCTGATTTTTTATTACTATAAAAGGAAGGTGATAATATGGAGTTAAAATCAAAGCAGATGAAGAATGCTGTCTTTTTAATATCCTTTGCTATAATACTGATGTTTGTTTTGGAGAATCTGCAAGGGTTAGGAGACCATATTAGAAGGTTTATAAGTATAATCTCACCCTTTATAATAGGAGCATCACTGGCATTTATAATGAATAGCCCAATGATGTTTATTGAAAGAACCTTCTTTAATGAAAAAAGTCCTCTAGGAAGGATAAAAGAAGGATTTAAAAGACCCTTAAGCTATTTAATAACTTTGATTTTGTTCATAGCAACTATACTTATAATCCTGCTTATTATAATTCCAGAGTTAGTAACTACTATTAGGGAGTTAGCAATTAAACTTCCTCATTATTGGAAGGATGCACAAGTATTTGTAGTTAAAAATTTAATAGATAATCCTGAAGTAACGGATTGGATAAATAATATTAATATAGACTGGGTTAGCATAGAACAAAGTATCCTTTCCTTCTTTCAAAAGAGTGCATTGGATTGGGTTGGAAATACATTTACATTTGCTACATCCTTACTTGGAAACATAGTAACATCTGTGGTTGCCTTTATATTTTCAATCTATGTACTACTTCAAAAGGAATCTCTTACACGACAGGTTAAAAAGATTGTATTAGCATTTAATTCAGAAAAAGCAGCCCAAATGATTTTTCATATTGGAGACCTATCAAATCGTGCATTTTCAAATTTTATCTCTGGTCAACTACTAGAAGCTGTCATAATAGGCACCTTGTTCTTAGTTGCAATGATTGTTTTTGGTTTTCCTTATGCGCTTATGATAAGTCTTACTATAGCAGTTACTGCTCTTATTCCAATAGTGGGAGCATTTGTAGGCTGTTTGATAGGGGCATTCTTAATACTGGTTGAAAGCCCTATTAAAGCTCTTTGGTTTGTAATTATGTTTTTAATCATCCAGCAAATAGAAGGGAATCTTATATATCCTCATGTAGTTGGTAAGGCTTCTGGACTACCTTCTATTTGGATATTAGTAGCTGTAACAGTTGGTGGTAGTCTTATGGGGATTTTGGGAATTCTTTTGTTTATACCTATAGGTTCAATCCTCTATACTCTTCTTAGAGAAACGGTGAATCATCGACTTAAGAATAGAGGAATAACTGATATTTAATAGATTGAAATAGGAATAGTTGAATAATTCGCAACCTAGTTGCGAATTATTTTTAAATGCTGATAGAATACACTTCTATTTTACATATTAGGGAATGATTTTATGGAAAATATTATTAGGGTCTCAGTTAGAAATCTGGTGGAATTTGTTCTACGCTCTGGAGATATTGATAACAGCTTTATGTCTATGGGGAGAGCCCTGGAAGGAACTTATGCCCATCAAAAGGTACAAAGGTCCTACGGGTCAGAGTATCGGCCGGAGGTTTATCTCAAATTTACTGAAATCTATGAAAAATATACTATTTTACTTGAGGGAAGAGCAGATGGGATCTTAACTCTGGGAGAGGACATAATAATCGATGAAATAAAAAGCACTACAAAAGACCTTGAGCTAATTGAAGAGGATTATAATCCTCTTCATTGGGCTCAGGCTAAGTGTTATGCCTATATATATGGAATTCAGAATGGTCTTGAGGAAATATCCGTACAACTGACTTATTTTCACCTGGAATCGGAGCAGCTAAAGAAGTTCAAAAGGAAATTTACCTTAGAAATCCTAGAGGAATATTTTTATAAGCTAATAGATATGTACATTGAATGGGCTAATCTAACCTTCGATTGGACTGAAATAAGAAATCCCTCAATAAAGAGTCTTGATTTTCCCTTTGAAAGTTATAGAAGAGGTCAAAGGGAGCTGGCTGTAGCCACATATACTACTATAAAAGAAGGGAAGAATTTATTTGCACAGGCTCCTACCGGAATTGGAAAGACCATGTCAACTCTTTACCCTGGAATAAAGTCCATAGGTGAAGGCATAAGCTCCAAAATCTTTTATCTTACAGCAAAAACTATTACAAGAGAGGTCCCAAAATCATCCATGATACTTATGGCTAGTAAGGGGTTACGGGCAAAGACTCTAGTCATAACTGCTAAAGATAAAATATGCACCAATGATGTAGTCAAATGCAATCCTAGGGATTGTGTGGCTGCCAAGGGGCATTTTGATAGGGTGAATGACGCAATAATGGATATATTCCAAAATGAAGACCTGATGACTAGAGAGGTAATAAGCTCTTATGCAATTAAACATAATGTATGTCCCTTCGAATTTTCTCTGGATGTAAGTTTATGGTGTGATGTAGTCATTGGAGATTATAACTACGTGTTCGATCCACAAGTATATTTAAGGAGATTCTTTGAGAATGAGGGAGAGGATTATGTATTCCTAATAGATGAAGCTCATAATCTAGTGGATAGGTCAAGAGAAATGTTCTCGGCTGAAATAAATAAATCCACATTTTTAGATTTAAAGGATGTATTTGTGGATAAGTATCCGCAAATTTACAAATCTATCAACAAGGTAAATACAATTTTCAACAAGCTTAAGAAGGACCTTGAGATAGATGACTCCTATTATCAGAAGGAAGAGATAGTTGATTTCTATTATCCTCTTAAAAAGGTGATGACAGTATTAGAACCTTGGCTTATAGAGGAGAAACAACATCCTGAATATGATAAGGTTATGGAGTTTTATTTCAGTATCAATACTTTTCTTAAGATATCAGACTTTTATGACGAACATTATGTCACAAGTTTTCTTGAGGATGGTAGGGACCTAATTATGAGGCTTTATTGCGTAGATTCATCTTATTTGTTAAGTCAGGCTTTAAAGAGGGGAAGAGCCAGTATATTCTTTTCTGCCACATTAACTCCTTTAGAATATCATAGGGATTTACTTGGCGGTAAAAGTCAAGACTATCATATAAGACTAAGTTCACCATTTCCGAGAGAAAATCTTTTGCTTATGATAAATAACCAGGTTTCAACTAAGTATAAAGATCGGGAGACCACATATATTGATGTTGTTGAAAACATTGAGCTTTTAATTGGATCCCGTAATGGAAACTACTTTGTTTTTTTTCCCTCATATATATATATGAGAAAGGTTTATGAAATGATTGTAGAAAGAAACCCTCGTATGAATATTATCATACAGGATAATAGCATGACGGAAGAAGAAAGAGAAGCTTATTTAAGTAGATTTGACCATGATGAAAATGTAATTGCATTTGCAGTTCTTGGCGGGATTTTTTCTGAAGGCATCGACCTTACAGGGGATAAGCTAATAGGAGCTTGCATTGTAGGTGTGGGCTTGCCTCAAATCTGCTTTGAGAGGGATATCATCAAGGATTACTTTAATAATAGTATTGGTCAAGGGTTTGACTATGCCTACACATACCCTGGGATGAACAAGGTATTACAGGCAGCAGGAAGAGTAATAAGATCAGAAACAGATAGAGGAGCTGTAATTCTAATAGATGATAGATATGGAACCAATAGGTATAAAAGCCTGTTTCCAAGTGAATGGAGTCATCATAAAAATATAGCAAATAAGGCTCAAGTCCAAAGGCTATTAGAAGAATTTTGGTGATGTATGTTGATAATATTTAAATAATGGTATAATAGTATATACAATTTTCAGGATGGTGGTAAAATGAAGAATAAAGCAGTTATTTTAGGTTGTAATTATTATGTAGGTTTAAGCATTATAAGATGCTTAGGCAGAAATGGAATACACACGGTTGCCGTTGACTATAGTGAGGAAAGCAGATATGGAGCTAAGTCCAAATACACAAGCGAAAAACATATAGCCCCTCATTATAAGGAAAATCCAGAGGGTCTTTTAAATTTTCTTATAGAATATGCTAAAAAGCAGGATGCTAAACCTGTTTTATATCCAGGGGCAGACCCTTATGTTGAATTTATAGATACCTATTTTTATGAGTTAAAGGAGCACTATCTTTTCCCTATGGATAAGAAGGGGCTTTGGACCGAGGTAATGGACAAATACACCATGAGCCTTCTAGCTGATAAGTTTGGAGTAAGGGTACCTGAAACTATAAATTCCAAGGAAGAAAATCTAATTGAGCGTGTAAGGGAAGAAATAAAATATCCTTGCATAGTTAAACCAATGGATTCAGCATCCTTTGTTAAAGCATATAGACATAAGGTATTTATTGTGAATAATGAGGAAGAACTAATCAAAAAAGTTGAAATGTGCCATAGAGATAATCATGGCATAGTTATCCAGAGAATAATCCCCGGACCTGAAGAAAACTGTTATTGTTATGATGCATATCTAAATCAGGATTCAAAGGTAACCCATTACACATCTGCTTATAAATTAAGACAATGGCCAAATAACTTTGGTGCATCAACTTATGCAAAACAAAGCTGGATTCCAGAATTGCATCAGATTTGTAAGCCGTTCCTTGAAGGAATTGGATTTAAGGGGTTCTCAGAGATTGAATTAAAACGTGATGTAAATACAGGTGTGATTTATCTAATAGAGGTAAATGTTAGAACTATTAACTTTAACCAGATGCTAGAGAAGTGTGGACTGAACTTCCCTCTAATAGCTTATTTGGAAATGACTGATAAGATTCCACCAAATAAAAGCGTAGAATATGAGACTGGATATGTATTCCACTATATGTATGAGGATCTATTTGCCATAAAAGGTTATTTGAAATCCGGACAGATGTCCTTAGGAAAGATTTTAAGGGATAATACTACTAAGAAGGTTCATTCTACTTGGGCTTGGGATGATCCAATGCCAGGACTGTACTTTATGAGTACTATTGCAGGTAAGGTAGTTAGAAGGATATTAGGAAAAGAATAAGGAAAGGTTGGGACGGTTCTTTTTGTTTCAAAATGAAACAAAGAGGACCGTATTTAATTTTTTAACCTAAACTTAACATTTTATTGACAAAGCATTAACTTTTGTATAGTATAAACATAGATGAACATCTATATAGGAGGTGATAGAATTGATTGATTATGATGAGAATTCAAGGATAATTAAGGTTTTAGCGGATCCCAATAGATTGAAGATAATCGATATACTATCCTGTGGGGAGAGATGTGCCTGCGATTTGCTAGACCACTTTGATTTTACCCAACCAACACTCTCTCATCATATGAAGGTACTTATGGATGCTGGACTAGTAAACATGAGGAAGGAAGGGGTTTGGAATCACTATTCCTTGAATATGTTAAATTGTAATAAGATAATTATAAATCTTATGAACATTTTTAATCATACTGAAGACTGCATATGTAATGAGATAGATGGGAAATGTTGTGAATAAGTAAAGGAGAGATAAAAATGAAGAAGATGGTAATTTACGATCCTGCTATGTGTTGCCCAACAGGCGTTTGCGGACCTGGAGTAGATAAGAACCTTTTAAGAGTTGCCACTGTCCTAAGTAGACTAGATAAAAAGGGAATAAAGGTGGAAAGACATAATCTTACTAGCAATCCACAAGCTTTTATCGATAATAAGACTATAAATGAAATGCTTATGAAGGATGGAGTAGATGTATTACCTATAACTGTTCTTGATGGAGAGGTAGTTAAGGTAAAAGAATATCCTACTAATGATGAATTAGTGAATATGCTTGAAATACCTGAAGAATATATTATGTCAGAGTTAAAAGCTAAGAAAGCAAAAAAGGAAAATAATTGCTGCGGTGGTAGTGGTTGCTGCTAAAAGGAGGGGTTATTTTGTATAAAAATTTCGGCATAAGTGATATAAATTTAACAAAATATCTATTTTTTACAGGTAAAGGTGGAGTTGGTAAGACTTCAACTGCATGTGCTATTGCTGTAGCTCTTGCGGATGAAGGTAAGAAGATCATGCTAGTAAGTACTGACCCTGCATCCAATCTTCAGGATGTATTTAATACAGAACTTGATAATAAAGGTGTGAAAATCGAAGCTGTGCCTAATCTTACAGTAGCAAATTTTGAACCTGAAGCTGCCGCTGCAGAATATAGAGAAAGTGTCATAGCACCATATAGAGGAAAACTTCCTGATGTAGTAATTAAAAATATGGAAGAACAGCTTTCAGGCTCATGTACAGTTGAAATTGCAGCCTTTAATGAATTCTCAGGCTTTATAACTGATAAAAAAGCAGCAGAAGAATATGATCACATTATATTTGATACAGCACCTACGGGCCATACCCTTAGAATGCTTCAACTTCCCGCAGCATGGACTAACTTTATAAGTGAAAGTACTCATGGTGCATCATGCCTTGGACAACTTTCAGGACTTGAAGAAAAAAAGGATATCTATAAAAACGCCGTTGAGAATTTAGCAGATAGAGAAAAGACTACTTTAATTCTAGTATCACGTCCTGTAGAATCAGCTTTAATAGAGGCTGAAAGAGCATCTATAGAACTTCAAGAAATTGGAGTAAAGAATCAGCTTTTAATAATAAATGGAGTATTACAAAGCCATGATGATGAATTATCAAATGAAATATATATTAAACAAGAAGAGGCTTTGAGAAATATTCCAGAAGGTATTAAAAATTTAGAGAAATACCAAATTCCATTAAGACCTTACAACATTACAGGTATAGAAAATGTCAGATCCTTCTTTAATAGCGGAGAAGTGAAATATATAAATAAAAACCTAGATGTTAAAAGCACTGTAACCTTAAGTAAGGTAGTAGATGATCTTTACAATTCAGATAAGAAAGTAATATTTACAATGGGTAAAGGTGGAGTTGGAAAGACAACAATTGCTGCAACTATAGCTATGGAACTTGCAAAGAGAGGTAAAAAGGTACACCTAACAACTACTGACCCTGCAGCTCATTTGAAATTTGTAATAGATGAAAGCTTTGGTATTACCATAAGCAATATAGATGAAAAAAAGGAATTGGAAAAGTATCAAGAAGAGGTATTAAAAAAGGCAAGAGAGACCATGAGTGATGATGATATAGCTTATATAGAAGAGGATTTAAGAAGTCCATGTACTCAAGAGATTGCAGTTTTTAGAGCCTTTGCTGAAATCGTTGAACGATCAAAAGATGAGGTTGTGGTTATAGATACTGCCCCTACTGGCCACACACTATTATTGTTGGAATCTACACAAAGCTACAACAAAGAAATAGCCCGTACACAGGGAGATATACCAGAATCAGTCAAGGAACTATTGCCTAAGCTTAAAGATGACAAACTAACAGAAGTACTAATAATCTCATTGCCAGAGGCTACGCCTTTCTATGAAGCAAAAAGACTTCAAGAGGATTTAGAAAGAGCGGGGATATTTAGTAAATGGTGGATTATTAATTCTAGCTTCTATGCTACAAATACAACTAATGAGGTATTAAGAGCTAAAGCAGCTAGTGAAGCTGAATGGATAAATAAAATATCTGAGCAATCAAAAGGAAATACTGCATTAATTAAGTGGACTAATGAAGACTTAAAAGGTGAAAGGTTAAGTTTATTGTTAGATTAATAATATTGAATTCGTCATCTTGATTGGAGCTAAGCCTGAAGTGTGAAGCTATAGAGATCAAGATGACAAAAAATAAAATTTTGAAAGGCGGAATAATATGGCGAAGGAAAAATTACCTTCAGGAATTAGTTTTTTTGAGAAGTATCTATCAGTATGGGTTCTACTATGTATGGCAGCTGGAATTTTAATTGGAAGATTTTTACCTGGAATGAGCTCTGCATTAGAAAGTATGCAAATAGCAGGGCAAAATATTCCAATGGCTATCCTTATGTGGCTGATGATATATCCAATGATGTTAAAAATAGATTTTAAATCAATAATAAATGTTGGGAAAAATCCAAAAGGAGTAATCATATCAAGTATTGCTAGCTGGGGAATCAAGCCATTTCTTATGTTTGGATTAGCAACGCTATTTTTCCAATACATATTTAAATCTTTAATACCAGCAGATTTAGCTCAAGATTTTGTAGTTGGAGCAGTATTGTTAGGAACTGCGCCATGTACGGCTATGGTATTTGTTTGGAGTACTCTAACCAAAGGAAATCCAGCACAGACATTGGTTCAAGTTTCAATCAATGATTTGTTGATTTTAGTTTTGTTTATTCCAATAGTACAGATTTTACTTGGTTTCAGTAATATAGCACTTCCATTAGACATGCTTGTTATGTCAATTGTACTATTTGTAGTAATACCACTAGGCACAGGTTTTTTATCTAGAACTTTAATCATTAAAAATAAAGGTGAAAAATATTTCAAAGAACAGTTTTTAACTAAGTTTGATGGTGTAACGACAATAGGATTGCTTTTAACACTTATAATTATTTTTATTTTCCAAGGTAATATTATAGTTGAACATCCACTTTACGTACTTTTGATAGCTGTACCCCTAATTCTTCAAAATACTATATCCTTTAATTTAACATATTTAGTTAGTAAAGCGGCTAAACTGCCTCATGATATAGCTGCACCAGCTTCTCTGATTGCTGCATCTGACTTTTTTGAATTATCGGTAGCTGTTGCAATAGCACTTTTTGGTGTGGATTCGCCAGTAGTTCTTGCATGTACGGTTGGAGTTCTTACGGAAGTACCGGTTATGTTATTACTTGTTAATATAGTTAACAAAACCAAGCATTGGTTCCCTACTCCTAGTTATGAAAGCTAAGAGTAAACCATCGACAATATGGTATTATGATTAACGGAGGATAAATGATGAGAAAAAAAGTTGCTTTTATCTGCGTTCACAATTCCTGTAGGTCTCAAATGGCAGAAGGTTGGGCAAAAAAATTAGGAAGTGATGTTTTAGAAGTTTATTCAGCAGGTACGGAAAATTATCATGAAGTAAAGCCTCTAGCTGTAAAGGTTATGGAGGAAGCTGGAGTAGATATGAGTGAGCATACTCCAAAACTCTTGACCGACATACCTGAGGAAGTTGATATTCTAATAACAATGGGATGTAATGTAGTATGCCCATTTGTTCCAAATAGCCACAGTGAGGACTGGGGTTTAAATGATCCATCAGGAGGTCCTATTGATGGATATAGAGAAACTAGAGATTTAATTAAGGAAAAAGTAGAAGATTTAATTAGAAGAGTTAAAAATAACGAGATTTAGAAAAAGTGGGAGACAAGGGTCTCCCTTTTTATTTCCATTGATTAATAAAAATCACACTGTCTAATTGAAGTTTAAATATTTAAGTAAGAAGGAAAATTATTTTTGTTTTTTTATTGACAAATTAAAATCAAAGTTATATATTGTATATAACGATATTCCCATATAGGCATATGGGAATCAAATGATTATTGGAGGATGATTATAGATGAAGAATAAAGCTAAATTATACTTACTTACAGGTTTTTTAGGTGCAGGAAAGACAACTTTTTTAACTAGTGTTTTAAATGATTTATCAGGTAAAAAGGTAGCAGTAATAATGAATGAATTTGGCAAGGTAGGTATAGATGGAACCTTGATTCGTAAGGAAGGAATGGAGCTTGTTGAAATCAATAGAGGTTCAATATTCTGCTCCTGTTTACAACTTTCATTTATTTCTGCTTTAGTTGAGATGGCTGACAGAGATATGGAATATGTATTTGTAGAAAGCTCTGGTTTAGCAGATCCATCAAATATTGGAGAGTTTTTAGATGCTGTAGAGGTTGCAAAAGGGGATGTATATGATTATAGTGGAGCAATCTGTATAGTAGATGGGGTTAATTTCTTGGAGCAGGTAGCTGATATTGAAACAGTAGAGAGACAACTTAAGTTCTGTCATTTAGTTATTATCTCTAAGGTTGATTTAATAGATGCTAAGACATTAGAGGATATTAAGGACAAGATAAGAGAGATTAATGCTAAAGCAGATATCACAGAATCTATAAATGGTACAATAGACTACAATTTCTTAGACAAGAACCTAATGGAGGAAGGTTGGGTCGGTACTGAGGATACTACCAATACACCTGAGAATAAGCCTAAGACATTGACTTTAACTTATGAAGGCGAAACTACTAAGGAAAAACTTTCACAGTTTCTTGACATTATAAAGAAGGATAGTTATAGAATCAAGGGCTTCTTTAAACTTGAAGATGGATGGAATCAAGTAGATGTAGTTAATAAAACCATAGACTATAAGCTGACTGATAAGGCAGGAAATGAATCTGAGATAGTTATAATATCTAAGATAGGGCCACAAATTATAAGACCTATATTTAATGCTTGGGAAGAGGTAATTGGCACAGAGATGAAGTTAAGATAAGGAAAGGATCAATTAAATGGATAGACTAACAAATTATTTCAAGGTGTTATCTGATGAAACACGACTTAGGATAATGGTTCTTTTATTCCATAATGAATTTTGTGTATGTCAGTTAACCGGTATTACCGGCTTATCTCAACCTAATGTTTCTAAGCACCTTGCAAAGCTAAGAGATATGGGCTTTGTCAAGGATGAGAGAAAGGAACAATATACATTCTATTCATTAAGAATTGAAGATAAGTTGTTTGAAGATATACTTGAGAAGATAGTAGCAAACATAGAATCTTATCCAACTCTTAGATTGGATATAGAAAAGAGTAAGGCAGCAAATAAGTATATTGAATTAGCGGGTATGTATAAGTAGTTTATAGGTAGGTGATTGGTTTGAAGAGTATATTTAGTTGGATAAATGCTCAATTATTGAAGATGCAATGGCTATGGGATTTGATTGAGTTATTGGTAGAAAAGGTATTTGGACTATCAATGGAAAGTAAAATAGGTGCCAGTGTTCACTTCTTTATATATGATGTAATAAAGATCTTTATATTACTATCAGTGCTTATTTTTACTATTTCATATATACAAAGTTACTTTCCACCTGAAAGAACCAAGAAGATCCTTGGTAATTTTAAAGGATTAAAAGGAAATATTTTAGGAGCTTTACTAGGAACAGTGACACCATTTTGCAGCTGTTCTAGTATACCTTTATTTATTGGTTTTACATCAGCGGGTTTACCACTTGGAGTTACATTTTCCTTTTTAATATCTTCACCTATGGTGGATTTAGCATCACTTTTACTATTAATGTCCTTTTTTGGAGTAAAAATTGCTGTAGCATATGTAATTTTAGGGCTAATAGTTGCAGTAATAGGTGGGGTTATTATTGAAAAGATGAATATGAAGGAACAAATCGAGGATTATGTATGGGCAGTTCAAGAAACCAATATAGAAATAGATGAAATGACTCATAAGGATAGAGTTGATTTTTCTATAGAGCAAGTTAAGGATATATTTAACAAGGTTTGGTTAGCTGTTTTAGTTGGAGTTGGTATTGGAGCAAGTATCCATAACTGGATACCCCAATCGATTATAGAAAGAATATTAGGTCCGGATAATCCATTTTCTGTTTTGATAGCTACCCTTATTGGAATTCCAGTATATGCAGATATATTTGGAACCCTTCCTATAGCAGAAGCCTTAGTTGCTAAAGGAGTAGGTATAGGAACTGTAGTAGCATTTATGATGGGCGTAACTACATTATCCCTTCCATCCTTGATAATGCTAAGTAAGGTAGTAAAAAAGAAACTCCTTGGAGTATTTTTAGGAATTGTAACATTAGGGATTATAATTGTAGGATATGGATTTAATGCATTTTCATATCTTTTTATGTAAATAAGGAGGCTTAATATGATAATAAAAATTTTAGGCACAGGATGTCCAAAGTGTGAAAAACTTGAAAAGAATTTAAAAAAGGTTTTAGACGATTTAAATTTAGATGCTACTGTAGAGAAAGTAGCAGATTTAAAAGAAATAGTTCGATATGGTGTTATGACAAGTCCAGCTCTTGTCGTAGATGACAAGGTAGTTTCCGTTGGGAAAGTTTTAAAGGAAAAAGAAATAGAAAAAATTCTAAAAGACAAATAGACCTAATTTAGAAAAGAATCAAAAGCAGAGAGGTGGAGATTTCAATAATCTTCACCTTTTTAATTTACTATTATTATAAAAAATGATCCTATAAATTTATTTAGGATTAAATAAAAAAAGTATTTACAAAAGCATATAAAGATGCTATAGTAAATTTTAGATTAATAATGAATCACCGAATTAAAGCGATGACGAGAAATAGTAAATATATAATTGTCTTTTAGAGAGTGCATATTTGGTGGAAATGCATAGATAATATATATCGAACACATCTCTGAGTTATGAGGCGAAATAGTAGGTAGCCAAAACGGATGCACCCGTTATAGTGCTAGGGTATGATAGTACCCGATGAGGTTGATACTGTGAGGTATCAATGAATAGAGGTGGAAACACGTGACTAATACTCTCGTCCTCTGGCACAAGTCAGATGACGGGAGTTTATTTTTTAGACCTAAACCGATTTGAGGTGGTTTAGTCCAAATCGATGTTTGGTCAAAGACAACGAGTACTAATTTTATGTAGGTGAAAGGAACAATTAAAATTGAGTATTGAGACTGTAATTTAAAGGAGGACTAAAATGAAAATGGTAAAAAGAATAATTCTATTAGTAGCGGCAGTTAGTATGATGGTGGCAATGAGTGGATGTAGTTCAAAGAGTAGTAATGAACCAGAATCAAAGAGTAGACTTGAAGCCATTCAAGAACGAGGATATATAGAGGTTACAATGGAGCCATATTTTGCGCCATATGAATTCATAGATCCTACTAAGAGTGGTGAAGAACAATATGTTGGAGCTGACGTGGAATTAGCAAAGCTTATAGCTGAAAAGCTTGGAGTAGAATTAAAAATTGTTCCATTGGAATTTGGAGCTGTACTTAGTAGCATTACAGAAGGAAAATATGATTTGGCAATCTCTGCATTAGCATATACTCCAGCAAGAGCAGAAGCAATGAACATGTCTAAAGGATATTATTTTGCAGATGACACTGAAGGATATGGTCTTTTAATAAGAAAATCTGATGTAGATAGTATTAAGAGCCCTGCTGATATAGAAGATAAAACCATAGTTGCACAGAGTGGATCATTACAGGAAATGTTTGTAAACGACCAAATTCCTAAATATAAGGAGTTTAAAAGAGTTTCAGCTACAACAGATGGATTTTTAATGGTTCAAGAAGGAAAAGCAGATGTATGTGCTGTTGCAATAAATATGGCACAACTCTATATAGATGCAAATCCTGATGCAGGTTTAATGGTAGTAGAAGGATTTGAATTTACTGTAGATAAAGAAACTCAAGGTACAAGAATTGGAATCCCTAAGGGTGAAGATGAGCTTACAGAAAAAGTTAATGAAATAATAGATGAAGTAGTTGCAGATGGTACTTTTGAAGCATGGTTTAAAGAGTATTCAGATTATGCAAAGAAGTTAGGGATTTAAAGGAAAGTTATTCCAATATTTTAAAGGATGGATATAAATGATTGATTCAATAATAGGCCTTTGGCAAAAATATGATTATGTATATATAGAAGGGCTAGTAGGCACATTATGGCTTTCAGCATTGACTGTGTTCGTAGCTACATTAATAGGAACTATAATAGCAATAATGAAACTATCACAGATAAAGGTTTTGGATTGGATAACTAGTATTTATATCGGAGTATTAAGGGGTACTCCGATTCTACTTCAGCTTTATTTCTTCTGGCTTGTCCTACCAAAAGTATTACCCTTTGAACTTTCTGATACTGCGTGTATTATCATTGCCCTTATTGTAAATGCAAGTTCCTATGTTGCCGAAGTCATAAGAGCCGGCATACAGGCTGTAGATAAGGGACAAGCTGAGGCTGCAAAAAGTCTAGGTATGACAAGTGCAAATATAATGAAGAAAATCATACTGCCACAGGCAATTAAAAATATCCTTCCTGCATTGGGAAATGAATATATTACGATGGTAAAGCAAACCTCCTTAGCTTCTGTTTTCTTCGTTCAAGAGCTTATGACTTCATATAAAACCGTTCAATCTGCTACCTTTTTGGCTGTTCCATCCCTGGTTATTGTAGGGGTTATATACCTTGTAGTGACAGCTATACTAACCAAAGGCTTAAGTATTTTTGAAAGGAGACTCAAGAAAAATGAGTAATAAAGAAATCATAAGAGTTGAAAATTTATTTAAATCCTTTGGTGACTTGGAAGTTCTGAAAAACATAAACGAGACCATATATGAAGGAGAAGTAGTATCTATTATCGGACCATCTGGAAGTGGAAAGAGTACATTCTTAAGATGTTTAAATCTATTAGAGACTCCTACATCAGGGAGTGTATATTTTGAAGGTACAAATCTTACGGATAAAAAGGTAAACGTAGCAAAGCATAGACAAAGAATAGGTATGGTATTTCAACTATTCAACGTGTTTCCACACTTGACTGTGATAGAGAATATTACTCTTGCCCCTATCCTTGAGAAAAAGATACCGAAAGTTGAAGCTGACAAGATGGCTATGGATTTACTAGAAAGAGTTGGCTTAGTTGATAAAAAAGACGAATATCCTACTAAACTTTCAGGAGGTCAGAAACAAAGGCTGGCAATTGTTAGGGCAATGGCAATGGAGCCAGATGTTATACTATTTGATGAACCAACTAGTGCTCTTGACCCTGAAATGGTAAAGGAAGTTCTAGAAGTAATAAAGGATTTAGCCAATATTGGAATGACTATAGTAATAGTAACTCATGAAATGGGATTTGCAAAAGAGGTAAGTGATAGAGTCTTATTTATGGCAGATGGTGTAATTCAAGAACAAGGAAGTCCTGAAGAAATATTCAATAATCCAAAGAATCCAAGAACTATAGAGTTTTTAAGTAAAGTGTTATAGTTGCAATAAAATATATAAAGCAATTGTTTAAAGTTTATTTGGAGGTTTTTATGAAGGATTTAGAATTTATTAGTAAATATATTGACGATAAAAAAGATTTATTTATAGATGTAAGCAGTGAAATATGGGAATTTGCGGAGCTTCCCTATGATGAGAAAAAATCTGTAAAGCTACTTTGTGATGTTCTTCAGAAAGAAGGATTTAAAATAGTTGAAGGAGTAGCGGATATCCCAACAGCATTTACTGCTTCCTTTGGAGAAGGAAGTCCAGTATTTGGTTTCTTAGGAGAATATGATGCCCTGGATACCTTAAGCCAGGAGTCATCATGTTCTGAGAAGAGACCTATTGTAGAAGGAGGGCCTGGACACGGATGTGGGCATAATCTCCTAGGTGTAGGGTCTTTAGCAGCAGCTCTAGCAGTAAAGGAATATTTAGTGATTAATAATCTACCTGGAACCGTAATGTATTTTGGATGTGCAGCTGAAGAAGGGGCAGGGGCAAAGCAGTTTATGGCTCGTGCTGGTGTTTTTGATGGAGTTGACTTTGTCTATACATGGCATCCTGCAACAGAAAACCAAGTCCAATCTGACAGAAATGTTGCTATAATGGGAGCAAACTTTACTTTTCAGGGTATTTCATCCCATGCAGGTGGTTCTCCATGGCTTGGTAGAAGTGCTTTGGATGCAGCTGAATTGATGAGTGTTGGCTGTAACTATTTGAGAGAGCACATGTTTGACCAGGAAAGAATACACTATGCCTACTCGGATTCAGGTGGAGTAGCTCCAAATGTAGTTCAGGACCATGCAGTGGTAAAATATGAAGTTCGTTCTCCAAAGGTAAAAGATCTTAAGGTCTTATTTGATAGGGTGGTAAGAGTAGCTGAAGGAGCAGCTAGGATGACTGATACTTCAATGAACTATGAGGTAACTATGGCCTTTTCTGACTATATAACAAATAGTCAGCTTGCTCCAATAGCTGATCAAGCGCTAAAAGATGTTGGGGCTCCAAAGTGGGATGACAACGATTATAGCTTGGCAAAAAAATACCTTAATACCTATAATGAATCTACAATTGAATCTATAAAGTCCTTTATAGTGGAATTATACGGAGATGAAAGACTTGAAGAAAAGCTTGAAAAACCATTAGATGATGAAGTTCATGACTATGACTATAAAAATAAAACCTATCAAAGTGGTTCCACAGATGTAGGAGATGTATCCTACACAGTTCCAACTTTGAATTTTAATATAGCAACGCAGTGCCTAGGAAATGTAGGCCATACTTGGCAGATGACAGGCCAATCCAACAGTAGTATTGGTTTTAAGGGAATGTTAACTGCAGGGAAGGCAATGGCTCTTGCAGCTATTCGAACTATGACAAGACCTGAGGTAATTCAAAAGGCTAAGGAAGAGGTTCTAAAACAAAATGGCGGGAAATATAGCTGTCCACTACCGGATTATGTCAAACCACCTGTAGGGAAATATTAATATTCAACAAGAAGCATTATTTATGATTACACCATGAATAATGCTTTTTTAGTTTACCAATCATTTGTATAAATCATATACCGGTATATTGACAAATAACCTAAAATAGTTTAGCATTAAACTATTATGTTAAAAATAGTTTAGCATTAAAGTGATTGGGGGTAAATGATGTTAAAAAGAGATGTAACTATGCGTTTAAAAGCGGTCCATTCAGGAATGGCAAACATAATGCAGCAGAAGATAAATGAATATGATTTAAGAATTGGATTATTGCATTTAGCTATTATGGTACAAAAGTATCCAGAGAAAAGTCAGAAGGAATTGGCTAAGGAGATGAAATTCACAGAAGGTGCTATGAGTCAATCAGTAAAAAGACTTATTAATGAGAATATCTTAGAGCAGATTCCACTAGAAACTGATATGCGATATAACAGATTGGTTGTAACTGCAAAAGGTGAAACTTTAATAAATGATTATCAGGAATATTTATTAAAGGTGTATGAAGATCTTTTCATAGGGTTTAAAGAGGAAGAGTTGATTTTACTTGATAATTATCTTCAAAGAATTCGAATTAACATGGATGATATTATTAATAGATATTCAGAAAATATTTAGAACAGGAGGGATATATTGAAAAAATTATTACCATTGATGAAGAAGTATCTTGTATTTGCAGTACTAAGTCCTATTTTTATGATCTTAGAAGTATTAGGAGACGTTATAATACCTTATCTTATGTCGGGAATAGTAGATGTAGGTATTGTAAATCAGGATATAGACTATATTGTAAAAACTGGAATCATGATGATATTAGTTGCATTATTAGCTATGGTTCTAGGTATTTCTAGCTCATTTTTTGGAGCAAGTGCAGGCTATGGATTTGCTGCGGAAATAAGACAAAAGGTATTTGAGAAAGTTCAGAGTTTTTCCTTTGCTAATCTTGATACGTTTACAGTTTCATCACTAATAACACGACTTACCAATGATTGTAATACCATAGGTCAGGTAACAATGATGACCCTTAGAATGGCAATTAGGTTTCCGTTTATGATGATTTTTGCCCTATTTATGGCATTTAAAGTAAACGCATCTCTGGCTAGAGTATTTCTTATTTCTTTACCATTACTAGCTATTGCAATAACCTTCACATTAAGCAAGGCAAGACCTCTTTTTATAAGACTTCAAACCCATGTAGATAGGGTAAATGGAGTAACTCAAGAAAATTTGACCAATATGAGAGTCGTTAAGTCCTTCAATAGACAGGATTTTGAGGAGAAAAAATTTAAAGAAAAAAATGATGATCTTATGAATACAGCATTAAAAGCTATTTCATATATTATATTTTTAATGCCTATATTCAACCTAATTGTTTATTCCACTATCATAGCAGTTTTATGGTTTGGAGGTAAACAAATCTCACTTGGAAGTATGAGTGGCGGAGCTTTAATTTCCTTTGTAACATATATTACTCAGGTTCTTATGTCACTAATGATGATATCTATGTATTTTATGAATCTTTTACGTGGCTCAGCTTCTGTATCGAGAGTTTTAGAAGTGGTCAATACTGAGTCTGAAATAAAGGAAAAATCAAATTCTATTAAGGAAATGAAGGATGGTACAATAGCCTTTGAAAATGTAAGCTTTCGTTATCCAGGTAGCTCAGAATATACTCTTAAGAATATTGACTTTAGCATTAAATCAGGAGAGACTTTAGGTATAATAGGCTCAACTGGGTCATCTAAATCTACCTTGGTTCAACTTATACCTAGACTTTATGATGTAACGGAAGGTTCTGTAGAGGTAGGAGGAGTCGATGTAAGGAATTATGATTTAGAGTTTCTTCGTGATAAGGTAGCTTTTGTATTGCAGAAGAATACATTATTTTCAGGGACCATAAGAAGCAATATGAAGTGGGGAAATGAAAATGCTACAGATGAAGAGATTATTAAAGCTTTAAAGCAAGCCCAAGCATGGGAGTTTGTATCTACCTATGAAGATGGATTAGACCATATTGTAGAACAAAATGGAGATAACTATTCTGGTGGTCAAAAACAACGACTTTCCATTGCTCGTGCTTTGATGAAGTCACCAAAAGCAATTATTTTGGATGACTCTACAAGTGCTGTAGATATGACTACAGATGCTAAGATTCAAAGGTCATTTAAAAAAGATCTACCAGATGTGACCACTATTATAATAGCTCAGAGAATTTCATCAATACAGCATGCAGATAGGATAATTGTATTGCATGAAGGATGCATAGAATCAATTGGCCATCATGATGAATTAATGAATAGCTCTCCAATCTATAAAGAAATATATGAATCACAACAGAAAGGAGTGATTGGAGAATGATGCATGGTAAAGGTAAAGCAGGATTTAGACCAAAGGACCCAAAGAAGACCCTGGTGAGGCTATTTAGCTACTTTAAATTTTATAAGTCCATATTTGCTTTTGGAATACTATCCATAATATTCGCTACTCTAGCAGAAGTAGCTACAAATGGTATGTTAAGTCCAATTATAGATGTATTCGTTACTGGAGGACCTATTGACGATGCTATCAAATTTATATTAATAATGGCAGGATTTGTTTTGATAGCAACTCTAGGACAATATTTAGGCAACAGAACTATGGCAAGTTTAGCTCAGAAGATTATCCATAGAATTCGTGAAGAAATGTTTGCTCATATGGAAAAACTACCAATTTCCTATTTTGATACACATTCACATGGAGAACTTATGTCTACATTTACAAATGACGTGGACATGTTGAATCAATCATTAGAACAAGCTGTATCTCAAATAATTGTATCCATAATAACAGTAATAGGTACATTTGTTATGATGATTATTATTAGCCCTATTTTAACCCTTGTAGTAGCAATAATGCTTGTATTGATGTTTTTTATCATCAAGTTTATTGGTTCAAAATCTGCTAACTACTTTAGAAATCAGCAGCTTAGACTAGGGGAGATGAATGGATATATAGAAGAGATGATGTCAGGACAAAAGGTTGTAAAGGTATTTAATTATGAGGATAGAGCGATTGAAGACTTCAGAAATCGAAATGATGAGCTAAGGAAATCTGCATCTAAAGCATCAACATTTGGTGTGATGCTAATGCCAATAATGGGAAATCTTACTTTTATCCTGTATTCGGTAATAGCTATTTTAGGTTCCCTTTTGGTAATAAAGAATTCTCTTAGTGTTGGTAATATTGCAGCGTTTTTACAATTTACAAGAACTATTTCAAGACCTATAACTATGGTATCTAATCAGCTTAATACTCTGTTCGCAGCACTTGCTGGAGCAGAGAGAATCTTCAATATCCTAGATGAGGAAGTTGAAAAAGATGAAGGGGATGTAAGGCTTGCAAGAGATTGTAATGGAAAGGGAAACCATTGTTGGAAGGTGCCAAATGCAGATGGAAGCTATGACTATGTGCCCGTAAATGGATATATTAGCTTTAAGGATGTAGACTTCGGATATGCACCAGAAAAGAAGGTTTTAAAAAACATCAATCTATATGCAAAACCTGGGCAAAAGATTGCCTTTGTTGGCTCTACAGGTGCTGGAAAAACTACAATAACCAATCTTATAAACCGATTTTATGAAATAAATAATGGTTCTATACTTTATGATGGTGTAGATATAAGAAGAATAAATAAGATGGATTTAAGAAGTACTATGAGTATTGTTCTTCAGGATGTTCACCTATTTGAAGGAACCGTAGCAGATAATATTAGATATGGTAGACTTGATGCAACTGATGAAGAGGTTGAAGAAGCAGCCAAACTGGCCAATGCACATTACTTTATACAGCACCTTCCTCATGGCTATGATACTATGCTTATTACAGATGGTCAAAACCTATCACAAGGTGAAAGACAGCTTCTTTCCATTGCAAGAGCAGCTATAGCAGATCCGGAGATTCTTATCTTGGATGAAGCTACTTCATCAGTGGATACAAGAACTGAAAAGCTTATATCTGAAGGAATGGATAAGCTTATGGAAGGAAGAACAACTTTTGTAATCGCCCATAGACTTTCTACTGTTCGTGATTCCAATGCAATCATGGTACTTGAGAATGGTGAGATTATAGAACGAGGCAATCATGAAGAATTAATGGCGGTAAATGGACGTTATTATGCATTAAATGCAGGAACAATTGAATTAGATTAAAGAGCTTAGCGAAGGTATATCCTTCGCTTTTTCATTTGTTGATATATAAAATCTTTTTCTGTATAATTGACTAAAGAAGAGTGAGGTAGATAACATGGTTAAGAAAAATGAAATAATAGAAATAAGAATAGACAATATGGAGTTCCCAAATAAAGGAACTGCTACGTATGATGGAGAGACCATCAAATTTAAGGGTGGCATCCAAGGACAAAAGGTAAAGGCAAGAGCTTCTAAGTGGAAAAAGGGAATCATGGAAGCTAAAATCCTTGAGGTGATAGAAAGATCTCCTCTGGAAACAGAATTTGGGTGCATTCACTTTGGAGTATGTGGAGGATGTACTTATCAGAGCCTATCCTATGAGAATGAGCTAAAACTAAAGGAAAACCAAATAAGAAGATTATTTGAAAAGGAAAACTTAGATATAAATCTCTTAGGAATTGAACCAAGCCCTGTGATTGAAGGATATCGAAATAAGATGGAGTATACATTTGGAGACGAAGAGAAAGATGGGCCTTTAGCACTTGGTCTTCATATGAAGGGAAGATTTTATGAGGTTGTAAATACAAATGATTGTAATATTATAAATGCAGATTTCACTACTATTCGGGAAGCTGTTAAAGAATATTTTACAGAAAAGAGAGTTAACTTCTATAATACAAGAAAACATGAGGGTATCCTCAGACATCTTGTAATAAGAAGAGCAGCATCTACTAATGAAATCATAGTAAACCTGGTAACTAAAAGTGCTTATAAGCAGATGGATTCAACTATATTTAAGGATGAATTGATAAAGATGCTACTGGGATTAGAACTTCAGGGTACAATTTCAGGAATACTTCATACTATAAATGATGGTTTAGGTGACGTAGTTAAAGCTGATTCTTTAATGCTGCTATATGGAAGGGATTATATAATGGAGGAAATATTGGGGCTTAAATTCAAGATCTCTCCATTTTCTTTCTTCCAGACAAATTCCTTAGGTGCAGAAAAGCTATATTCAATAGCCAGAGAATTTGCCGGGGATATAGATGATAAAATAGTCTTTGACCTTTACTCAGGAACAGGTACTATTGCCCAAATAATGGCACCTGTAGCAAGAAAGGTAATAGGCATTGAGATTGTAGAAGAAGCAGTTCAAATGGCCAAGGAAAATGCTAAATTAAACAACTTGAAAAATGTAGAATTTATAGCTGGTGATGTTCTAAAGGCTGTGGACGAACTAAGGGAAAGACCTGATTTAATAGTAATCGATCCACCTAGAGAAGGCATAAATCCTAAGGCTATAGACAAAATTATAGACTTTAACCCTGAAACTTTCGTATATGTATCCTGTAACCCAGTAACTCTTACAAGAGATTTAAAGGTATTTATAGAAAGAGGATATGAAATCAAGAAGGCTAAGCTTATGGATATGTTCCCTAGGACGCCACACGTTGAAACTGTCTGTTTGATGTCAAGGATTTAGAAATAAGAGGGTGTGTGGATATTATTAAATTTTGGCTATAGACTGTTCTTGGTCAAGTCATTATCTCAAATAAAACAGCCTATAAAGTTTCATTATCTTATGTCTGGATTGTGTAATAATAATATTATTTTAGTTTATCTAGAGCAAATATAAGATGATTCGAGTTTTTTAAGTGTAAAAATGAGCCTTTTAAGTGTAAAGGCTCATTTTTATTTTACCCATGATATAATTGGGGCAAAGTTTATAAGAATAGACTTATCTATTATCGATAAAGTTAATAGGCCAACAAAATAGAGGAGGAAGTATTTATGTCAAAGGATAATTTTTTTAGGTTTATAATGTTAACTGATTTGGACAAAGATTTGAAGAAGAAATACGAAGAAATTATGGACAAGTGTAAATTTAAGACACTAACAAAGGGGAATTGGGATAAGGTTATAAAGGAGGAGCTTATTCCACTTGCCAAGGAGAATGGCTTTGAATTTAGCCTTGAGGACATGAAAGAGCAGGAAAAACCGACTTATGGGGAAATATCAGATGATGACCTAGAACAGGTAGCTGGAGGCAGGGCGGAATATACCCATACTTATAATTTTGGGAAGGGAGATATAAGAAAAAAATATTCCTGTGAATTTGCCTCTGACGAGAGCACATTTGAATTAATTTTTAACCTTAATAGTCGCTGCCCAAATTATTCAGAAAGAGTTTCCGCTGGTGTAAGCTGTAGTTCTTGCAATAATCTCAAGTACTTAGGTAATGCCTAATCAAAACCCTCTATTAAACCAGCTACGATTTATCCCATAACTACACCTGCTCATAGGCAATCTTATCTAAGGTTAGGGAAAAAGCGGCTACATCCAGTATAAAGAGTTCTTAGCAATATCTGTACTGGCCATTGGCTCAAGCTTGACGACCCAGCCTCAGCCATTAATCTGACCATGACCCGAGGGTGCTAACTATGAATATTCATATTTAAATCTTTTGTTAGATATATAGCATTAATGCTAAAAAGGTGTACCGTATACAGCTGAAAATAGTGAAAAAAATTAATATGAGAATATAGGGGTGAAAAATTTGAAAAACAAAATTATGGTTTTACTAATTCTTATGCTAACAATGACGACAATCTTAGCAGGATGCAGTGGCGAAGAAACTGCTAAAATCGAAAAATATTCGGATTTGGAATCTAAAGTTATTGGTGTGGTCTCATCTCCGGCATCAAATGAAAGTCTTGAAGCTATCTTATCAAAGTATTTAATTGGTGCAGAGCCAAAAGAAGTTGTTAGCTATAATAATCTAAATGATCAAATCGCTGCCTTACTAGCCGGAAAAATTGATGCAATTCCAGCCACGAAAACAGAGGCGGATTATTATGTTAAGCGAAACAGTGAGATGAAGATTGTAGAGGCAAAACAAAAGATTAAAACGGACGTTGTTATGATGCTTCGTGCAGAAGATCAGGCTTTAAAAGAGGACCTGGATAAATCATTTGCAGCCTTGCGAGAGAATGGGACTTTAGAACTGTTAAAAGATAAATGGATTACAAATCTACCGGTATCTGGAGAACCTTCAAAAATTGATGTTCCAATAATTGATGGTGTGAAAACAGTCTATGTTGGCTTAACAGGAGCTTATGCTCCACTGGACTATATCGGTGCAGATGGAAAGCCTGCAGGGTATAATGTAGCCCTCCTTAAAGAAGTCGGCAAGCTAATAAACATTAATTTTGAGTTTGTATCCATAGAAGCAGGAGCACGATATGTAGCTCTCGAAACCAAGAAAATTGATGTAATTTTTTCTCAAATCTATAATGAGGAAATGTCTTCATTATTTCAAGGAAAATATATTATGACAAATTCATACTTTACTGGTGATGAAATATGCTTTTTGGTAAGAAAATAATTTTTTAAGCTTTATGCTACCGGTGAAGCAGAACAGGCAATCAAGAACCTTTTGGTAGAATCAGAGCTGATTGGAAAATCTACTTGCGTAGAGACTCTTGTCTTGATAACCCGATATCAGGGTTGAGGGGTGTGATAATATTTTGAAAGGAAGTGGATAATTGAAAAGAAATGCAAGGTGGATTGTAGTTTTACTTATAGTAGTAAATCTATTGACTGCATGTAGCAAAGGAGAAGTTCAAGGAAATACCATTGAGGAATTGAATAAATCATATCTTACAAAGGTAGATGTTGATTATTCTTATAAAATAGCAAAAGTTTTAGAAGAATTCAAAACTAATGAAAAGTTGGGTTATAGAACGGCAGGTTCTAAAGCAGAAATTTAAACCAGGAATTATTAAATGTGTTTAAGTTTGCACAAGATAATCTATTAATGCTTACATGGGAAGATGAACCTATTTTTTCCTATGAGCATTCCCAAAACAACTTAGAAAATATTAAACTTTCAATTGGAATTGCATCTTATCCAGAGCATTCGGTTAATCCTCAGGAGCTTTTGGGCTTAGCTGATGATTCCTTGTTCGAAGCTAAGCAAACTGGTAGAAATAAAGTTGTTATTTATAAAAATACTCTTAAGCAAGAATAAGCTTAGTTATACTTGAGTTAAAGCAGATGAGTGAATATCTTCATCTGCTTTTTGTTTAATGAATATGGAATGTTTAAAATCAACAAAAAGGAAGAAAAATTTCCAACTACCTGGTATAATAAGATATGAAGTAATTAGAATATAAATATCTATTTAAGCATAGGGAGGGAGGCTGCCAAAGTATACAGGTGTTGAAAACGTATGCCAATTCAATGTTTTCCAACTACATGATTATATTTCAGTGCCAATTTTTCTGGTGCTAAAAAGCTTTGGTAACGATAAGATGAATAGAAAGTTATTTAGTAAAAGATGCACATGTTTATTCGGATTGATGGCTTTCATTGCTACTGGAGGAGGCTTGATTGTTTCAACAGCATTTCATGAAGAAAATTTCTTTAAGACTGAAATCATGGTGATTTTTGGAAGTTTCTTTGCTATAAGTTTGAAGGATCACTATAAAAAATTAATTGAAAGAGACGATAGAAATGAAAATAAATAAGAGAAATTTATATATTTTAATGTGCTCATTTATAGGGGTTACTTTAACATGGTTTATAAATCACAAAATGGGATATGGTGCTGTAATTGCAAATGGACTCGTGGGTGTAATGGCTGCTACATTTCTTCCAAATGACTTGGCCGGTGTAACATACACATCATCATTTGTTGGTATGAGTTCTCTAGAGGTAATACCCTCTATAGCAGTAGCATCACTTGGAAGTTTGATAGTGGCATTGATTTTTCTAATTACTGCGGAGATTTATACAGGTATCGGTGGAAAAGGTGGAACTACAGCCGCCTTATCCACGATAATAACTAAAGCAATAATGAGAATTTTTAATTAGGAGGCATTAAATGGAGGAAATGATTGTTCTAGTGGTATCAGTAGTTGCAGGTATTGCTACCTACATAGTATCCAATATTTTAAAGAGAGGGGCTGTTATTGCTTCAGCTATTATAACGTTGGTATCAGGTCTTATGATTCCTTATTTTTTCCCTTCCATGGGTAGTGTATTGGCAACAGCAGCAGCCTGTTCTTCCTATGCTGGAATGATTTCAGTTGAAAATGCACTAAATCTTTTCGAGATGGCTATAATATCTTTAATGACAGGAATACTTTTTATAGCTGCAAGTAGTGCATATATAGGTATTGGTGGAAGGCTGGGGACTATAGCTGCTATATCATGTTTTGCATGGCTTGGATTTAAGAAAGTATTTGTAGGAATAGATGAATAGTATAGGAGAATCAAATAAAATTTGAAATTCAAATAGTAAAACGGGGGCATTGTATGAAAATCAGCAAGATTAAGTTCATAGCGTATTGTGGGATGATATCCTTGTTAGCTAGCTTGGTTGTAGGTTTATTTGGCTTTTCAATAAGTACAAGAAATATAAAGAATATGAAAAATTTATTGTTAAATAAGCAAGTTGAAACTAATATGAATTTAGCGATGAAATATATCAATCTCTCATATGGCGCATTGAGTCAAGGAGATGGGACCTTGCTTGATAGTGATGGCAATAGTATTGAAGGCCAATTTGGAGTAGTGGACTCAATATTAGAAGATTTAGGATATAAATCTACCATTTTTGTTAAAGTTAATGATGACTTTAAAAGAATTTCGACAAATATTAAGTCTGATGATAAGGGTAGGGCAATGGGTACATTCTTAGGAAAGGACCATATAGCATATAAAACTTTAATGAATGGTGAATCATATATAGGAGAAGCAGAAATACTAGGGGAACACTATCATACAAATTATCAACCAATAAAGGATAAAAATGGCAATGTAATAGGGGCATTATTTATAGGTATACCAACAAAAGCAGTGGATGATATTATAGAAGCACATAATGCGAGCATGAATAAAATTAATATATTAATTATTGCATTAAGAGCTATTTCCCTAAGTTCATTAATTGCACTAGTGAGTTTATCAGTGGAGAATAAAAAACATAATAGTAGAAAGAATACCAAAACCCAAGTGTAGAAAATTCTTTCTTAATCAGATGGCAGGTATAGATTAGTTTTAAGAGGTTCTTATCACAAGACTTTCGTCTCTTTGATTTTTGCAAAGTTTCGGAAGTTTTTTTATTACGAATAGGAAAGTCCTACTATTTTAGTGTTTTATTTTATGGACGTTCCGTAAATTAGTAACAAGAAAAGCTACACCTGATGCTTTTTTAGAAGCTTCTTTTATTTAGTATGAAATTTCTGCTTTGGTCCCTACATCAAATTTGATATAATCTATCAAGAGCACCTAAATAAAGTAGGGATGATGTTAAAAAAAGTAGAAAAATAAACCTTGACCCCTTCTATTTTATGTACATCTTTGATATAATCAATACTAATTAATTTGGCGGTTTGCAGTGCTAAAGAATATTGACAGTTTATTTATGAGGAGGACTTAATGAAAAAGTTATTAACAGGAAATGAGGCTTTGGTCCAAGGAGCATGGGAAGCTGGAGTGAAGTTTGCTTCTGCATATCCTGGTACACCAAGTACTGAGATATTAGAAAATATGACAGAAAGAAAAGAAGTGGTATCAGAATGGGCACCTAATGAGAAGGTTGCAGTAGAGGCTGCGATAGGAGCATCAATAGCAGGTCTTAGATCTATGGCTTCTATGAAACATGTAGGTGTAAATGTTGCAGCTGACCCACTATTTACATATGCTTATACAGGAGTTAACGGAGGATTTGTACTAATTACTGCAGATGAACCGGGACAACACTCTTCACAAAATGAGCAGGATAATAGAAATTATGCGAAGGCAGCAAAAATTCCTATGCTAGAACCAGCATCAAGTCAAGAAGCAAAGGATATGATGAAAGCAGCTTTTACAATAAGTGAAGAATTTGATACACCTGTACTTCTAAGAGTAACTACTAGAATATGTCATTCAAAAGGGATTGTAGAATGCGGTGAAAGAACAGAGATAGAATTTACTGATTATAAAAAAGACATAACAAAGTTTATTACAGTGCCTGCAATAGCGAGAGAATTAAGAAAAAAAGTAGAAAAAAGAATGAGTATCCTTGGAGACTATGCAGAGGAATCACCTTTTAACTTGGTATATGATAATGGAAAGAAAATAGGTGTAATATCTTCAGGAATATGCTATTTTTATGCTAAGGAAGTTTTTGGAGATAGTGCTAATTATCTAAAGCTTGGCTTTACAAATCCTCTTCCAGATAAGATGATAGCTGATTTTTGTAAAAATCTAGATACAATTTATGTTATTGAAGAAAATGATCCTTATATAGAGGAAAGAGTAAGAATGTTAGGCTTTATGCCTCATGGAAAAGACACTTTCCCACCATATGGGGAAATGACACCTGATGTAATAAGGAAATCCTTATATAATGAGGAAATGCCAACGGTTGATTATGATAGAAGCAAGGTAGTATCAAGACCTCCAACACTTTGTGCAGGTTGTCCTCATAGAGGTATATTCTATGATTTGGGAAAAAGAAAGAATGTAGTAGTAGCTGGAGATATAGGATGCTATACCCTAGGATTTGCAGATCCTTACAATGCCATGGATTTTAATATATGTATGGGGGCAGGTTTTTCTGCAGGACACGGAGCTCAAATTGCATTCGATATCAAAAAGGAAGAAAAAAGAGTTGTATCCGTACTTGGAGATTCTACCTTCTTCCATACGGGGATAAATTCATTAATAGAAGTATTGTATAATAAAAGTAGAACGGTCAATATAATTCTAGATAATAGAATCACAGGTATGACAGGACATCAGGAAAATCCGGGGACAGGATACCGTGCCGATTTGTCAGATGCTCCATTTATGGACATAGAAAACATAGTAAGGGCTTTAGGTGCTAAACATGTAAGAACTATAGACCCAAATGATTTGACCCTAGTTAAGGCAACAATTGACTGGGCATTGACCCTTGATGAACCGTCTGTTATTATAACTAGATGGCCATGTGCAATTAAAAAGCTTTCACAGCAGGATAAAGAAGAGTTTAAGGATGTATTTACAGAAACGTATAAAGTTGATACTAATCTTTGTATTGGCTGTAAGATTTGCTTAAAGGCTGGTTGTCCGGCTCTTTCATATGAACCTATCTCTAAAAAGACTGTAATAGACAGAACACAGTGTGTTGGATGTAGTGTCTGTGCTCAGCTTTGCAAGAAACAAAAGGCTATTGTTAAGGAGGTAATCTAATATGGTTAAGAGCATATTATTAGTAGGTGTAGGAGGACAAGGTACAATACTTGCAAGCAAACTTTTGACTCAAGGTCTTATGGAAGCTGGCTTCGATGTTAAAATGAGTGAAATACACGGTATGGCACAAAGAGGCGGCTCAGTTTCTTCCCAGGTAAGATATGGAGAGGAAGTTTATTCCCCTGTTATTGAAAAAGGAGGAGCAGACATTCTTGTATCCTTTGAAACAATGGAAGCCTTAAGATGGTTGGATTATTTAAAGCCTGAGGGAAAGGTTTTAGTAAACAATTATACAATAAACCCTATGCCTGTAGTTATGGCTAAAGCGACTTATCCAGATGACATTCTTGATGAATTAAAAAGTAAGGTTTCAACTATTGTAGTTGATGCTGCGGATGAAGCAATTAAACTTGGAAACGCAAAGGTTATGAATATAATCCTATTAGGAACTATCGTAAAACTTATGAATTTAGATTCTATAGATTGGAATAAAATCATTTCAGAAAATGTAAAACCAGCTTTTGTAGATATAAATCTAAAGGCCTTAGAAATAGGAAAAAGTTTAGTAAATTAAATTGACAATTAATAATGAAAAGAGTATAATTTTTTAAAATAACGATGATCGAAAATAAGTAAAAGCAATAAATCCTTTAAAGAGAGTTACCGGGTGGTGAGAGGTGCAAAAGGCTAGTTGTTTTGAATACATTTCGGGAGTTGCGGGCTGAAGGGGTTTTCCTGTGTAGGCTTTGCCGGGTGCACCCGTGATAGTGCCAGGGTGTTAT
>CAZAJU010000010.1:0-33796 GCA_964485455.1 uncultured Tissierella sp. | reverse complement strand
CTATTTTCTTTGACTAACGTTTACATAAAACCAATAATTAAATTTTACACTCTATTAATCTTTCTAACAATGCCTTTACTTTCCTCTAAAGGAACTATGATTTGTTTTTTTGATTTTCTTGAAATTAAAAGCCTACTTATGGTACAATATTTTCGCAAATAGAGATAGGGGGCTATTATGAATAGGTTAGATTACAGTATTAAAAATATATCGATGAAAAAAGGCGAAACGCTAGACCTCTTTGCCTTTGAGACCACTATTTTATTTCAACTAAAGGGTAAGTCTAAAATTTTGTTTAAAGGCAATTCTTATCCTATGGATGAAGGATTTATTACAATAATAAATAGGAATGAAAATTATAAAGTAGAAAATAGTTCAAGTTCTGATATACTAATTAACCTATCCATAGATAACACCTACTTTTTATCCCTTTATGATGATTTCCTCACTACTACTTTTGAATGCTTTCCACAAGATGCAAAAATAGCCAAAATCGATGGTATAAACCAACTTAGAATTGAACTAAGTCAATTTTTAATATTCTATTTAAACCATTTCGATACCAGGAATATAAACCTATATATAATACTAAACAAGATTATATTGACTCTGATTTCCTACTTTAAAAAGGAATCCGATATACAGACGTCTTATATTATGGACAAGAAGATTGTAAATATCCTTAAATACATGGATAAGAACTATAACCAAAGTATTACCATTGAAAACTTATCAAAACAGTACTTTATTTCTTCCTCTAGCTTATCAAAGCTTTTTAAATCTCAGACAGGAAAGTATTTTTCGGATTATCTTAGTGAAATAAGAATCAATAAAAGTTTAAAAGACCTACTTTACACAGGTCATAGCATAGAAGAGCTAGCTATAAAGTATGGATTTAATAACAGCAAAACCTATAGGCAAAGGTTTAAGAAAATCTATGGACTTTCTCCGATGGAATATAAGAACCAGATGACCGAGGGCGAAGAGACTTACGATAATGACTTTAGGGACTTTAACTTACAGGATTATAAGTCTGAGGACATATTTGAGACAGTTTATTCCTATATAAATACTCCTAAGGAGGATATGGAACTAAATCTTACTGTAGAAAATCACACCAAGCTTATAATAGATTACAATATAAACAGAAATCAAATTCTACCGGATAAGATAATCCATATTGGGTCTTTGGACCAGCTCTTTGAACATGACACCATCAGTCAAATGGATATGCTAATAAGGGATATAGGGGTAGATTATATAGGTATAAGCAGAATCTACCAGCTCTTTCCCCAGTCTTATAAAGTAGGAGACCTAAGTGCTTATTCAAACCTAGGGAAGTTTGATTCTATAGTTCAGAAAATGATAACTGAAGGTATTGGATTGTTCTGCCAAATAGATTTAAAGGATGAAAACCTCAAGCAATCTGGAACTTCAAAACAGCTCATGGACTTTTTAAAACACGTTAAAAATATGTATGGCAATACTTTTTTTCAAAAACTAAAGATCAATTTTATATTTCCTAAAGAGGACCCTAGCTCATCCTATAATGAATTTAAAAATATTCTTATAAGCTTGAAAAACTTATGTCCTAACATCTTGATTGGATCATCTATTGCATTGGCCCATCCAGATTTTAACTTCATATCAAAGGAGGAGCGGAACCTATATATAGAAGATATTTATCCCCTATGTAATTTTCTAAGCTTTTCCTGTGACCCTAATGAGATTTATGAGCATAACAAGGATATGATAATGGACATGGACCTACTGGATGAGTTTGTATATAAGGTGAGCATCAGGATAAAGGATGTCCTATCCAGCTACAATATTAACTTGCCTATAGTGTTGACGGAATGGAATACCTTAACCAGCGAAGAACAGGATATAAATGGTATTTTCTTCAGGGCTGCAATTATACTTCAAGAAAAACTAAAGCTAGATTTGGAGATTTCAGCTTACGGTTTCTGGATTAATGCAGGTAGCTACAACAGATTCAAATTGGACAAGGACAATAGATATGTTGGCTTGGAGCTCTTTCATAACTATAATGGAAAGAAACCCGTATATCACGTGCTTACGTTGACATCCAGGCTTAAGGGAAATATTTTATTTCTAGGAAAGAACTCCATGCTCTTAAATAATGAAGATGAATATCAATTGCTCTTATGGAACTCCAATTACTTTAATCCAAGCCTTAGCAAAAAAACAAACTTTCTTGAAAGCCAGGCTGTATCATATCATATAGAGGTTCCAGATATAAAGGATAACTATTATCAGGTGAAAAGATTTGACTTAAACAGATATGCAGGGGCTATTTATTATGACTTTAAGAATTTCAACAGTATGACTCCATTGGATTTAGAGACCCATAGATATATTTCAAACAAAAGTCAACCTAAGCTTTCCATATTCGATATCAACGTATCAGATGGTTTAAAATTCAACTGTATTCTCGATACCAATGCAATAGTATTATTGGAATTAAAACCTGTAAATATATAAAAGCGGATTTTCATAGGCATTTACCCTGAGATTATCCAAAAGCTTAAATAAATCTGGCAGTTATCTGCCAGATTTATTTATTCTGTCTTTCTAAACATATCCATTCCACCAAGGAGAACATGGGCTATACCAAATCCCAATAATCCTGATGCAATCAAAGACTCAACATTATTTCTTTTCCTTCCTCTTTTCATAATATCTTCACCACTCATATATAGGGTAGCTCCTGTAACAGCAGTACCAAGAAGAGTCGGTATAATACCTTGCTTCATGTCTTTGCCTCCTCCATAAATTAAAACCATCTAGCTGAAAACTTAAATCTTGGTTTACCTATATTATTAAATAAAAAGTATGCTTCTATACTTTAAAAAGAAGACCACATTAATCCATAAATGGCAATGTGGTCTTGTAGTTATTTTCTTGTATAATTTGGTGATTCCTTAGTTATTTGAATATCATGAGGATGGTTTTCAACCAATGTTGCTGCAGTGATTTTAATAAATCTAGCATTTTCATGTAAGGCTTCAATATCCTTAGCCCCTACATATCCCATACCGGACTTCAATCCTCCAATAAGCTGATATATTACATCTCCTAGAGAGCCTTTATAATGAACCCTTCCTTCTACACCTTCAGGTACATATTTCTTTGCCTTCTCTTGGAAGTACCTGTCCCCACTACCTGCATCCATTGCACCTAGGGAACCCATCCCTCTATATACCTTATATCTTCTTCCTTCAAGCATAATATCTTCCCCAGGGCTCTCCTCAGTTCCTGCGAATAGAGAGCCTGCCATTACAACATTTGCTCCTGCACCAATAGCCTTGGTTATATCTCCTGAGTACTTGATTCCTCCATCGGCGATTATAGGAACTCCATATTCCCTTGCACCTTCCGCACAATTAATAATTGCAGTAATCTGAGGAACTCCTATACCTGTAACCACTCTGGTAGTACAAATGGAGCCAGGTCCAATACCTACTTTTACTGCATCTGCTCCTGCTTCAATTAAGTCAATGGTAGCTTCTTTAGTAGCAACATTACCAGCAATAACCTGTAGGGAAGGATATTCTGCCTTTATCTTTCCAACTGCAACCAACACATTTTTAGAATGACCGTGAGCTGTATCTAAAACTACCACATCAACTCCAGCTTTTACTAAGGCCTCTACTCTCTCAAGCATATCTCCAGTTATTCCAACAGCAGCGCCTACTAGCAGTCTACCTCTACTGTCTCTAGCTGAATTTGGATATTGAATTGATTTTTCAATATCTTTTATAGTGATCAATCCTGTAAGCTTATAATTATCATCAACAAGAGGAAGTTTTTCAATCTTATGGTGTTTCATTGTCTCAAGTGCTTCATCCATTGAGATTCCCATCTTAGCTGTTACTAGGTTTTCTTTAGTCATTACTTCATCTATGGACTTTGTAACTTCCTTTTGAAACCTTATATCCCTATTGGTAATTATACCTACTAGTGTACCACTATCATTAGTTATAGGAACTCCAGAAATTCTGTATCTCTCCATTAATTCCATTGCATCAGATACATTGTGTATAGGTGATAGAAAAAATGGATCAGTAATAACGCCGTGCTCTGATCTCTTAACCTTATCTACTTCTAAAGCTTGTGCTCTGATGGACATATTCTTATGAATAATACCTATTCCACCTTCTCTTGCCATTCCGATGGCCATTCTAGACTCAGTTACAGTGTCCATTCCAGCACTCATTAAAGGTATATTCAGCTTAATCTTTTTAGTCAAGTAGGTGGCTGTATTCGTTTCTCTAGGAAGCACCTCAGACTTACAAGGCATCAAAAGGACATCATCAAAAGTTAAACCTTCTCCAACAAATTGCAAAATAATTCCTCCTTTTTGTTAATGTTCCACAAATTTCGATAAATTTTTCGAATAATTTTTCTTACTAATGTATCAAATTTATATATTGATGTCAAGAACGAATTCGATTATTAAAAAAATCATTATGAGATTCAATCTCATAATGATTTTTGCATTGATTCTACATATAATTATTTTTAGTTTTTTAGGATAAAATTATTCCGTTTTAATATCTTGCTAGCCTCTATTTAATTTAGGACGAATAACTTCTAAATCACTACTACTTAAAGCTTTTAACTCTCCTTCATATATGCATTCTAATCTGTTGCTTCTGCTAAAGTCCATAGGTGATGTAAGATTTGGATCCTTATCTATTATCCTAATTCCACTATTTTGCAATATTTCAGATACAAACTGAGAACAAAAATAGCTGTATTTTCTATGTAAAGGCTTATTAAATGCTGCGCTTATTACTCCGATTAGGTTATATCCGTATTTTCTGCTCTCCTTCTTAAATCTATTAAGCTCTTTTTGAAGCATCCTGAATTGAGTTTCATCTATATCCAAAGCATATATTGCACATCTAGTGTCAGGAAACCTTCTATATGTTCCATTTTTAATATCCTCTTTAACAAAACCAGCTATTATTGGATTATACGGTTTAATCCTTCCGAAGCTGTATAACTCATAGAAATTCTCATCTAAGGCTATGGACACATGGGTATATGGATCTTTGGAGCATACCTTTATTGCCCTAGAAAAAATCGACCCGCTATGGGAAAGCATTATATAAATTGTGTGCTTGTAATTAATAATACCACCTCACTTCTCTAAATATAATATATAATTTAAGAAGAAATTTCAATAGAATCTGCTCCTAATTTTTCTGCTGCAAATTTAATCCATTCCCGACTGGCATAAGTAATATACCTATCCTTTCTCCATGCTATAGAAAGCTCCAAGTAGATAGGATCATCTAAAGGTATATATTTAATATTCTTTTTATTGATTTCTTTACAGATTATCTCCGGTAAAAATCCCACTCCTAAGTCAGAAGACACCATCTCAGTGATAAACTCCCTTTGAGAACTTTTACAAATGATATTAGGCACAAAGGAACTTTCCTTGCATTTTCCTATTATATCATCATAGAGCTTAAAATCTTCCCTAAATAGAACCAGTTTCTCGTCCCTTAAATCATCGAAGCTAATACTCCCTTTAGAAGCTAATTGGCTATTCTCATGGACTAGAACCATCAAAGGGCTTCTTACAAACTCCATAGAATTATATATATAATTTTTTAATGGATCTGTTACCATTATTCCTATATCCAGTTTCCCTTCTTCAAGCCATTGCTCAATCTGCTTAGAGCCACTTTCAAACAATAAAAGTTCTATATTTGGATACATCAGATTGAATTGACCGATTATCTTTGGAAAAAATGAGGAACTCGTTAACGGGGGAATTCCAATTTTTATTTCTCCCTTATTTAACCCTTGATAATTCTCTACCTCTAAGGGAATGCTATTCATTAAGGTTAAAATATTGATTCCTTTAATATATATATCTTTCCCAATTTCCGTAAGTTCGGTTTTAGGATTTCTATAAAATAATTGTGTTTCTAGCTCCTCTTCCAAGGATTTTATAACCTTGCTTACGGAGGATTGCGTCATAAATAAGGCTTCCGCCGCCTTAGTAAAGCTAAGGTTTTCTGCTACTGCTATAAAGGTTTTTAGTTGTTTTAAGTCCATAAGCCCTCCACATTCCAATTTGGAATGATTAACATATTATTTATGAATTTTACTTTTCCTTATATATATATTAATATTTAAATTATTAAATTTCAATGCTTTACTATACTAATATAGGAGGAATTATTATGACAAAAGAGAACTTAAATCCATTACAGAGTGCTAGAAAACAAATAAAATTTGCTTGTGATAAATTAAATTTAGAACAAGGTGTATATGAGCTTTTAAAAGAGGCTAAAAGGGTAATCGAAATATCTATACCTGTAAAGATGGATGATGGAAGTCTTAAGGTATTTAAAGGTTATAGATCCGTTTATAACGATGCTGCTGGTCCTGGTAAAGGAGGCATAAGATTTCATATCGATGTAAACAAGGATGAAGTAATGGCCTTATCTGCTTGGATGGCTATTAAGTGCTCTGTACTTGGTCTTCCTTATGGTGGCGGTAAAGGTGGTGTAACTGTAGACCCTTCTACTTTGTCAAAGGGTGAACTAGAAAGATTGTCAAGAGGCTATATTCAAGGTTTGTATAAATATCTTGGAGAAAAGATTGATGTTCCTGCTCCAGATGCTAATACTAATGGACAGATAATGGCTTGGATGACAGATGAATATATTAAATTAACCGGTAATCACTCTATGGGAGTTATAACAGGAAAACCTGTTGAGTGGGGCGGCTCAGAAGGAAGAGGAGTTGCAACAGGATTTGGAGTTTCACTTATTGCAAGAGAAGTTTCAAACAAGATAGGGATAGATATGCAAAATGCAACTGTAGCAGTTCAAGGATTTGGAAATGTAGGTAGCTTCTCTGCTAAATGTCTACAGGATATGGGGGCAAAAACTGTAGCTATTGCTAAAAGAGACTTCGCTATTTACGATGAAAATGGAATAGATATAAGCGAACTGATAAAGTATAACGAGGAGAACAAGGAGGTATTAAATTTCCCTGGTACTAAGAAGATTAGCTTAGATGAATTCTGGGAACTTAATGTTGATATATTAGTACCGGCTGCATTAGAAAATGCTATTAATACTGATAATGCAAACAAAATCAATGCTAAGCTTATCTGCGAAGGGGCAAATGGCCCTGTAAGTGCTGCTGCTGATGAAATACTTAATGAAAGAGGTATTATAGTAGCTCCAGATATTTTAGCAAACTCCGGAGGTGTTGCTGTATCCTATCTTGAATGGGTTCAAAATCAATATGGCTACTACTGGAAAGAAGATGAGGTTTTAGAAAAGGAAGAAGCTGCACTTCTTAATTCATTTAAGGATATTTGGGCGGTGAAGGAAGAATACAATGTATCCCTTAGAGAAGCAGCATATATGTATTCAGTAAAGAGAATTGCAAATATTATGAAACTAAGAGGTTGGTACTAAGATCAAGTTTGTAATACAAATCATGAAAAGAATTTAAATTAAATATGGTATAATAAAAGGGTATCTTCGATATCATTTTTTATTTTAAGGATTTAGTTATTTAAATAACAGAGGTAATTGCATAGCGATTACTTCACAACACCTGTTTAACCTAATAGGTACCCGCCACTTAAATAAGCAGATAACCCAAATCTTTGATTTGGTGTTAGTCGCTTAGTATCTTCATCTAGAAGTGGGGGACATTTGCACATCGTTATAAATAATCAATTTCAAGAGGAGTGATTAAATGAAAGAAGTTTTTATTTCCGGTAGAATTCCAAAAGTTGCATATGAGATGCTTTCTAAGGAATTTAAAGTCACAATGCATGATGAAATCACCTTGCTAACTAAAGAAGAATTAATCCAAGGGATTAAGGGTAAAGATGCTCTTCTTTGTCTTCTATCAGATAAAATAGACCAAGAAATTATAGAATCTAATCCAAACTTGAAAGTTATCGCTAACTATGGAGCAGGCTTTGACAATATAGATATTCAAACTGCTAAGAGGTTGAATATCCCAGTTTCAAATACCCCTTCAGTTTCAACAGTATCAACAGCTGAGCTTACAATAGGACTAATGCTAGGAATTTCTAGAAGAATGGTTGAAGGCGACAATATTATGAGAGAAGGAAGATTTACAGGCTGGTCTCCATTATATCATTTAGGTACTGAATTGTTGGGAAAGACCCTTGGAATTATAGGCATGGGCAACATTGGTAAAGCTGTAGCCAAGAGAGCTAAGGCTTTTGAAATGAACATAATCTACAATAACAGAAACCAATTGCCAACTGAAGTAGAAAAGGAATATGGACTAACCTATGTAACTCAGGATGAGGTTTTTGAAAAATCTGATTTCATCTCTCTAAATTTAAGTTATAACCCACAAGCTCACCATCTTATCAATGAAGATGTATTAAAAAAGATGAAGCCTACTGCTTACTTAATAAATGCATCCCGTGGCCCTGTAGTGGATGAAAAGGCATTATTAAAGGCGTTAGAAAGCAATATGATCCGAGGAGCCGCATTGGATGTTTTTGAGTTCGAACCAAAAATCGTTGAAGGCCTTGAAAAGCTAGATAATCTAATTATGACTCCGCATATAGGCAATGCTACCTTTGAGGCAAGAGGTGCGATGGCAGAAATTGCAGCAAATAATATTATTGATGCATTAAATGGACTGGAACCAAGAAATAGAGTAAATAAGTAATAAAGAAATTTAATAGAGGTTAACTATATCGAAGACTTAGCAAGTATATTTTTTTCAATTTAACACATCCTAATATCTAGGAGGTATTAAGATGTCGGAAATAGAAAAATTACTTAATAACATAGAGGATTTAAAGAAGAATTTAAACGAGTTAATTGAGCAAAAAAATTTAAATTTACAAAATGAGGAAATTATCAAAGCAAGTCAAGAACTTGATGTGGCTATAGCTAAATATAATGACCTAATTACGAAAAAATAGATAGCAGTTACAAATCAAATTATTGATTTGTAACTGCTATTTTATTCACACTTTTGTATTTTGTATAGGGTCTGACTACATCATACCGCCCATGCCACCCATACCACCCATGCCGCCCATAGCTGCCATTGGGTCTTCCTTCTCAACATCTACAACTGCACCCTCAGTAGTTAATACCATAGCTGCAACGCTTGATGCATTTTGAAGTGCTGAACGAGTAACCTTAGTTGGGTCTACGATACCAGCTTTAATCATATCTACATATTCTTCACTTAAAGCGTTGAAACCAACACCTACTTCTGCTGATTTTACTTTTTCAACTATAACAGAGCCTTCAAGTCCTGCATTAGCAGCGATTTGTCTTACAGGTTCTTCCAATGCTCTTACTATTATGCTGATACCAGTCTTTTCATCACCATGAGCATTTTCTAATAATTTAGAAACAGCTGGAATTGTATCTATTAGAACTGTTCCACCACCAGGCACTATACCTTCTTCAACAGCTGCTCTAGTAGCTGCTAAAGCATCTTCTATTCTTAACTTTCTTTCCTTTAATTCAGTTTCTGTAGCAGCTCCTACTTGAATCACAGCTACTCCACCTGAAAGTTTAGCAAGTCTTTCTTGTAATTTTTCAGCATCAAATTCTGATTCAGTGTTTTCTAATTGAGCTTTAATTTGTTTAACTCTATTTTGGATAGCTTCTTGGTCTCCAGCTCCATTTACTATAACAGTGTTTTCTTTGTCAATATTAACCTTAGCCGCACGTCCTAACATGTCTATAGTAGCTTCTTTAAGGTCATATCCTAATTCTTCTGAGATTACAGTACCACCTGTTAATATAGCAATATCCTGTAACATCTCTTTTCTTCTATCTCCAAATCCTGGAGCCTTAACTGCAACACAGTTAAATGTTCCTCTTAATTTATTTACTACTAGAGTAGCCATAGCTTCTCCTTCTATATCCTCAGCGATAATTACTAGAGGCTTGCTCATTTGAACTATTTGCTCAAGTACAGGAAGGATTTCTTGGATATTTGAAATCTTCTTGTCAGTAATAAGGATAAATGGATTTTCATATTCTGCAACCATCTTTTCAGTATCAGTTACCATGTAAGCTGAAACATATCCTCTATCGAATTGCATACCTTCTACTACTTCAAGAGTAGTTCCCATGGATTTAGACTCTTCTACAGTAATAACTCCATCCTTACCTACTTTTTCCATTGCATCTGAAATTAAATGACCAATTTCTTCATCTCCTGCAGATATTGAAGCAACTTGTGCAATAGATTCCTTGCTTTCTACCTTGATCGAGTAGCTTTTAATAGTTTCAACTGCAGTGTTAACAGCACTCTTGATTCCCTTTTGAAGAATCATTGGGTTAGCACCTGCTGCAACGTTCTTAATACCTTCTCTAATAATTGCTTGAGCTAGTAAAGTAGCGGTTGTAGTTCCATCTCCAGCTACGTCATTAGTCTTAGTTGCAACTTCCTTTACAAGTTGTGCTCCCATGTTTTCATATTTATCTTCTAACTCAATTTCACGTGCAATAGTAACACCATCGTTTGTAATAAGTGGTGCACCAAATTTCTTATCAAGTACTACATTTCTTCCCTTAGGTCCTAATGTAACCTTAACTGTATCTGCAAGTTTATTAATTCCTCTCTCCATTGAACGACGAGCATCTTCGCCAAATTTAATTTCCTTAGCCATTAAATACACACACTCCTTCTTAAAATTCAGTTAATAGCGAACAGTGAATAGTGAACAGTTGTTAGGGTCGTCCTCAAGGGTCTTAAACCCGAGATCATTCCTAAGCAATGATTATACCACCGTCTCAGGATGACATCCTGCATGTATCTGGGGCTTTTTGTTGTTCACTGTTCGTTGTTCGATGTTCACTCTTAGCTATTACTTCTTACCTCTTACCTGTCTTTATTCTACTACTGCTAAAATATCACTTAATTTTAATATAGTTACTTCCTCACCATCTACTTTTATCTCAGTTCCTGCATATTTGGAGAATATTACTTTGTCACCAACCTTAATTTGATCCTTTTTCTTTTCATCATTAGTAATTTCATCCCCAATAGCAACTACTTCAGCCATGGATGGTTGCTCCTTAGCAGTGCTTGGAAGAACTATACCACTCTTGGTTTTCTCTTCTACTTCAATCTTCTTAATTACTAATCTGTCTCCTAATGGTCTTAAACTCACTTTGTAAACCTCCTCATATAAATTACTTTTTATTAGCACTCAAATTAAGTGAGTGCTAATACCGATAGTCTCATCTTACTTTAAAAACTTATGCTTTTCAAATTTTGGAATTGGCTAAATTTTGCGTTTATATCTTTTATACTTATCTTAGCTCAATTTTACTCCGTTTTTCTTTAAATTTCATTTTGAAATTAGAAAAAACCTATAATTGAGTAGTAAATCAGAGGAATAAATATAGCTGGGAGCATATTAGCAACCTTTATTTTCTTTATTCCCATTAAATTGATTCCTATTGAAAGAATCAACAAGCCTCCAACGGCTGACATTTCATTTACTGCCTCCGGTGTTAAATAATCCTTAATTAAATTTGCAAAAAGGGTTATGGTCCCTTGATAAACAAATACAGGCATGGCTGAAAAAGCTACTCCTATTCCCAAGGATGAAGCAAATAATATTGCTGTAATACCGTCTAAGATTGATTTAGCAAATAGGGTTTCATGATTTCCAGACAATCCAGATTCAAGTGAGCCAACTATAGCCATGGCACCTATACAGTAAACTAAGGAAGCTGTAACAAAACCCTTAGAAAAGTTAGAATCACCCTTCCCAAATCGCTTCTCCATACTTAGTCCTAAACGGGATAATCCCTTGTCTATATCCAATGCCTCGCCAATTATGCTTCCTATTACAATACTTGCGATAACTAATATGATATTTTGAGCTTCTATACCACCCATAATACCAATAAGTATTACTGATAAACCTATTCCATCCATGATTGTATCCTTATATGATTCCTTTATACCTTTTTTGATAATTATTCCAAATAATGCTCCAATTATAATTGCTGCCGCATTTACTATAGTGCCTAACATTTTGTCTCTTCCCCCGTTCATAAAATAGTACCAAATACGCTTAATTGTAAGTTTATTTGGCCTAAATTGTCAATCTTTATTTAGTTTAATGCTTGATTATTGAATATAAAAATATTAATAAGGGTAATAAATTTATACCTAAAAATAGAAAGGAGATACACATGGATATATTGATTCTAGAAGATGTAGGCTGAGGATATAGCAAATTAGCTGTAGTTGTGAATGCAGCTATAAAAAAACTAGGACTACCTTATGATATAAATATTATAGGTAATCCTAGATTGTTTCACGAGTATGATGCAAATACTTCCCCAACATTGATAATAGATGGAAATATCTTAGTAGAAGGCTACGTACCAAGATTGGAGGATATGATAAATATATTAACTCGTATTGCCAACATTGATTCCATGTGAGATTTATTTAGCCTACTTCCCGATTCCAAGCTCCCTTGCATAGTAGAATAAATACTGCTGAGCATACCCTGCATACTTTCCAAATATTTTAGCTCCTGATAGCCCTATTTCCTTAGGGCTTGTATCTTTTTTAAGATAGAAATACTCCATTACCCTCTTTACCCAAACGTCTACAGGAAAGGCTTCCTCCTTATCAAAGGCAAAAAGAAGGATGCAGTCACTGACCTTCGGCCCAACTCCAGGTAAAGTGGTCAAAAGCTCCTTACCCTCATTCCTTGTTTTATCGTAGATACAATATAGATTAAATTCACCATCACTTACTCTTCTGCTAGTCTCCTTAATCCTATCTGCTCTAAAACCCACTCTATACTTTTCCTGGATATATTCAACATCTAAAGCTGCTAGTTTGTCAGGTGATGGAAATGAGTAATAATCCTTTCCATTCCAACTTCCTGCATATACACCTAGGTCATTAGATATTAATTCTACCGCTTTTTTTATTCTTGGAATTTGGTTATTAGCTGAGATTATGAATGAAATAAGGGTTTCGTAGGGTTCCTGATTTAATAACCTCATACCTTGACCAAAATTTATGGCTTCTTTCAAAATAGGATCCTTTGATAACTCCTTTTTTATAGAAAAATAATCCTTTCCTAAATCAAAATAGTTGTACCAAATAGATTCAAATTCCTCCATATTTGTGTTAGATAGGATGATATTATTATCCTCCTTCTTAACATTTATAACCTTTCCATAGGCTATGGTAGTATAGCTTAGGTCTTCCTCCACATACCATCTAAAACACTGGCCACATTCGAAGATATGCTTGGGATCAAAGTCCAATATATTTTTAATAATTAATTTGTTTTTGTCTTCTATAATATTGTAGTTCATAACTAACCTATATTCCTCCTAAGTTAATAAGTATCCAAATGTAAAAACCCATCTTTTCTCTTTCTATTCATGACCTTAGAGTTTAGTTTAAGCTCTGCAAAATCCATGGAGTATCTTCCATTCCTTAGACACTTATCAATATTGAACTTATATTTAATGTCAAAGTTTTGATCTACGCAAAGGATAAATTCTTTTTTCTTTATATTGTAGACACTAGTCCAAGCAGTTAAATCATCTTGTTTAGCCTGTGAGGCAATCTCCATACAGGATTCTTCATCAATAACATTTCTCTCATCTAGTAAAGACTTTATCTTTTTATATCTCCTGCAGGTTGGATTTTCAGTTACTGTTTGATTGGTTAGCATCCTGTATTCTCCAATGTCCAGACTAACACTTTCTTCATAGACTCCTTCATCATAAATACCTACTTTATCATTTGCATCTGCAAAAAAATATTGAACTTTAGGAAGACCATATTTAATCCCATAATCCAAGTTAAACTGTTTTATTATATAAAGAGCTTCATCTACTGTAGAGGCTCTTTCCAAGATGAATCTTACCATTCCATCGCAGTTCATCATAAGGGGGCTTAAATCCCTTTTATCCTCCCTTATGGTTGGTAGGGCAACAACAGCCACTAGTAGTCCCTTTTCATTGATTCCTTCATAGGGTTTGTCCTCTCCCAATTGCTCTATAAAGCAGGTACCAATAGTTCTAGTACCGTAGCTTCTATATGGTGGTACAAAGTTAATATTCCCTCCTAATTGAACCCAATCAAAGCTCCTTCCAATTATTAAGCCTTCTTCTTCACGCTTAGCAAATATAGTACACATAGTTGATCCTTTCTTTATACAATTGATTGAACTTATCTTATTAATTTTACCATCTTTAAATGCATTAGTCATGGCTTAAACAATATAAATCAAGCTATAAATTTCTAGGATATTTATTAGAAATAACAGCCCCTAACACACCTTAAATCAGGTTGTTTACGAAATTTTAAGAGTAATCGCTTTTAAATATCAAAGTAATAGGAATTTAAAAGGTAGCCCTCATTATATTTAATAGCAAGTTTGTTCAAATAATTCTTTACAACATTTATACCTATCTCCTGCTTTCTAAACCTATCCAAGTATTTAAAGAAAGCATCTTTTTCCTTTTCACTTGCCTTATCCTTAAAGTATCCCCAAACATGAAGGGCTGCATTTTCCAGGCTTCCAAGATCTCCGCTTTTTTCGAGCCCATTTTCTAATATAGTGTAAAAGAGAACCGGATTTATATCTTCTTTATCCTTAAGTAATTCTCTTAATTTCAGATAATCTGTATGGGAATGCTCTAAAACATTATATTTGTACTTAGACCATTCCTTTTCCAAAGCATGGATTTTTATATTTAGGTCAGTACAGTTCATACACTTAATACAAGAAAGATTCTTGTCCTTAACTTCCAGCATTATATCTATATCATCTCTTTCTAAGCCTCTATAGAAGTCTAAGAATTTCTCAATACCTATATATTCAGAATGGGTCCCAATCTTCTTATCTTTAGCCTGCTGGGAATAATGAATCTTTTGTATTCCATCTCTCTTTTTCCATGTATTTTTACATTGGTTGACCCAATACTTTTCATCCACAGTATCTTTGGATGGATTTATCTCGTGATGAAGGTTATCAAATACCACAGGAATATTTAGCTTTAACCCAATTTCCAGAACTTCTTCTATATTATAGATTTTATCATCATTTTCAATTACCAGTCTCTTCTTCAAATTATCATCAAGGAGTGTGTAGTTATCCATAAATCTTTGAATGGCTTTACTCCTATCATCATAAGCCCCACCTATATGAAGTATTATCTTGTGTTCGAAATCCACTTTAAGGGAATCTAAAATTCTAGCATGATAAACTAAATCATCTACAGCCCTTTTTACAACATCTTGATTGTTGGAATTCAACACCGTATATTGTCCCGGATGGACTGAAACCCTCAAATTGCTTGTTTTAATCTTTTCACCTATGGAGCTTAGCTCCTCTGAAAATAATTCCCACCACTTTATTTGATTTATTTCACTAGAACCAAATGGGATAAAATCGGAGCTTATTCTAAATAGCCTTATATTGTTTTCAATATTGTAGTTAATTGCATTATTCAGAGCTTCTATATTATATTTTATTAATTCAACTAGCCTTTCAGGGCTTGCACTTTTTAAAGTGCATGTTTTTATATTAGTATCTGGAACTCCTATAAGTTTACATGCATAGCCGATTTTCATAATGTCTTTAGTCCTTGCCTCCTCCATATTTTCCATCCCAAACTATATCCAAATAGTTCTTTCTATCCGTATCTCCTTCTGTACTAAAAAATAGCAGCTTTGAGTTTTCATCTAATCCAAGCTTTTCTCTTATCCAAACAAGGGTTGGATTCTGCATTATCTCAGCTACACAGCCAAGGGTTGCTGCTCCACTTTCCCCGGATATTACCCTTTCATCTCCAAATAATGGCGCTCCCAAAATTCTCATTCCCTTAGCAGCTACATAATCAGGACAGGATATAAAATTGTCTCCGTAGTTCTTTAGAACATCCCAACCTATGGTGCAAGGCTCACCACAGGCAAGACCTGCCATTATAGTATTCATATCTCCTTTTACAAAATGAATATCCCCATCATTGGCCTCTGCCGTTCTATAAATACAGTCTGCCTTATTGGGTTCCACTATGGTTATAATCGGTCTATCTTCTCCATATATTGATGAGAATAAACCCGCCATAGAAGCTGCCATAGACCCTACTCCTGCTTGAAGGAAGATATGCGTCGGTTTATCTTCTCCTAGCTTCTTTAGCATTTCATAGGCTTCTAATCCCATAGTCATATAGCCTTCAATTATCCAAGTTGGGATGTCCTCATAGCCTTCCAAAGCTGTATCTTGAACCATTATCCAACCCTTCTCTTCAGCCATCTTATTGGCAAAACGAACTGCTTCATCATAGTTCATATCCAGTATAAAAGCCTCTGCTCCCTCTGCCTTTATATTGTCTAATCTCTCCTTGGCACTACCCTTTGGCATGTATACCACCGAATGCTGTTTAAGCTGGCTTGCAGTCCATGCTACTCCTCTACCATGATTTCCATCTGTTGCAGTTACAAATGTCATATCCCCTAGTTCTTTTCTCACTTCTTCTGAGATTAATTTTGCATAGGACATATTCTCTATATTTCGATTTAATTTCTTCGCTAAATAATTACCTATAGCGAAACTTCCACCCAATACCTTAAAGGCATTTAAACCAAATCTATAGGATTCATCCTTTATGGAGATTGAGCCTAATCCCAATTCTTTAGCTAAATTCTTGAGATTTCTTAAAGGGGTTTCTTTATATATGGGAAAGCTTTCATGGAAGGCTTTAACTCTCTCTGCTTTTTCAAGACTTAAGAAGTCTAGAGGATATTTATCGCCTTTTTCTCGATCAAATTGTACTAGCTTAAAGGTTTCCATTCCATCATTCCTTTACAATATATTTTTAATGCACTTATTTATTTTGGAACATTTAATTTAACAAATCACCTCAGATTTCACCATACTTTTCTTTAATTACCCAAATTTAAGTATGAGAAGCAATTTCATAATAATTAGTTAAATTTATTCCTTAAAAATGAACACATTCTTTTCATAATATCTTTATACTTTGTATCTAAGTTTAAAATAATTGGGTAAACATATATGACATGATGAAGTTTTAACATATGCTTTTGATACGGAGGAATAATATGGACGATATATATGGTGAATATGGAGGGTATTTTTATGTACCTATGACTCAAGCCTTTAGCTTGGCAATACCTGTAACAATAGGTTGTAGTTGGGACAAATGCTTGTATTGTGACCTTAATCATAATAACAAGTTTAGAAAGCTCTCTTTGGAAGAAATTAAATCTCATATATTAAAGTTGAAGGAATTGAATGCCACTAGAAAAAGTCCGGTTGAAAAGGTGGTCTTAGCTGGTGGGAATCCTTTTTGCTTGGAAACTCCTTATCTAATCAATATAATGAAACTAGTAAAAGAACATTTCCCTGAAGTCAAGAATATCAGTAGCTTTGCTAGAGCTGATGATGTTTTAAGAAAAAGTGACGATGAATTATTGGAGCTAAAAAATCAAGGGATAGGGGAGTTATCCTTAGGTATAGAATCTGGAAATAGTGAAATATTAGCTTTTCATAACAAAGGGGTTACAGTTGAAGAAAACTGTTTGGCAATGGCTAAATTAGAAGAATTAAACATAGGCTATTCCACCTATATTATGCTAGGATTAGGAGGTAGAAGATTGAGCAAGGAAAATGCCATAGATACGGGAAAAATACTTTCCAACTTCAATCCTCAGGTAATTACTTTAGTATCATTGGTCTTATTTAAGGATGCTAAGCTGATTGAAAAAGTAAAGTCTAGGGAATTTATAAAATTAAAGCCATTGGAATATATCCTTGAAGAAAGACTATTATTAGAAAATTTGAATATGAGAAATACAATCTTTAATGGAACCCATAAAACGAACACCTTGATACTAAAAGGGAAGCTTCCAGACCACAAGGAAATATTATTGAAGAAAATCGATGAATTTTTGCAAACCCACCATGATAGGGACTTAAGAGATTTTGAAAAACATAAGTGGAGAAGATGGTCAATTGAATAAAGGATAAAACTATTTATTTTGGAGGATATCATGCAAAAGAAATTATTATTTAAAGATTATATGTATCTAGGATCTATGTTATTTGGCTTATTCTTTGGAGCAGGTAATTTGATTTTTCCTGTGTTTATGGGGCAGATGGCCGGAAGTAATGTTTGGCCAGCCATTTTAGGCTTTGTAGTTACAGGCGTTGGACTACCCCTTCTAGGTATAGCCGCCATGGGTATATCAAGGAGCAAGGGCTTATACGAAATGGCTAGTCGAGTTAATCCATTATATAGCATCTTTTTCACCTGTGCCCTATATTTGACTATTGGACCCTTCTTTGCAATACCAAGGACTGCAACGGTATCATTTGAAGTAGGTATTGCTCCCCTAGTAAGTGAATCTCAGATAGGAATATACCTACTGATTTTCTCCATGTTATTTTTTTTAGGAGTATTGTATTTTTCACTAAGACCATCTAATATACTCACTTACGTAGGTAAAATTCTTAATCCACTCTTTTTATTATTCCTTGGATTTTTAATAGTCACTGCCATGTTAAATCCAATGGGAGATATTTCTCAAATTCAGCCCGTTGAGGCCTACGAAGCAAATGTGTTCTTTAAAGGCTTTCTTGAAGGCTACAACACTATGGACGCTTTAGCATCATTGGCTTTTGGAATTATAGTTATAAATGTTATAAAGGATTTAGGAATTGAAAATCCCAATGCTATAGCCTTATCTACTATAAAGTCAGGAGTATTTTCTACAACCCTTATGGCAATTATATACGCCTTTCTGGCTTTATTGGGGGCTCAGAGTAGGGGGGTTATTCCTTTAAGCGCCAATGGCGGAGCAGCTTTAGCAGAGATATCTGCTCATTACTTCGGAAGACCCGGGGCCCTTCTGTTGGCTATAACCATTACCTTAGCTTGTCTTAAGACTGCAGTAGGGTTAATAACTGCTTGTAGTGAAACCTTTGCAAATCTATTTCCTAAGAGTCTTAGCTATAAAAAATTTGCAGTATTATTTTCCCTAATGTCCTTCTCAATAGCAAATATTGGTTTAAGCAAGATAATTTCAATATCAATACCTGTTTTAATGCTACTTTATCCTTTAGCTATTACCTTGATCTTAATAAGCCTTGTAGAGAGAATACTTAAGGGAGATACCTTAGTCTACAAAGCAGTTACTATCTTTACTATTCCAGCAGCCATTTTAGACCTAATTGGAGCCTTGCCCGCAAATACAAGAGAAGCTTTTAAACTAATAGGAATATATGAAATGGCAAAGTTAAACCTTCCATTTTATACACTTGGAATGGGTTGGCTTATACCATCTTTACTTGGGCTTGGAATAGGACTAGTACTCCACTTCACTAAAAAGCAGTCTTAAAAATACAAAAATGAACAAAGAGCACTTCAGCTCTTTGTTCATTTTATTTCACTAATACCAACCTCTTAATTTCATCACATCTGCAACTTTCTTTACAGAGTACATATATGTTGCATTTCTCATAGATACATTATGTGCTTCTTTTATCTCCCAAATTGCGTTAAAAGCATCTACCATTGCTATTTCTTGTCTTTCTACTACTTCCTTTTCTGTCCAGTAGTAGCCGTATAGGTTTTGTACCCATTCAAAATAGGATACCGTAACACCACCTGAATTAGTAAGGATATCCGGTGTTACTGGAATTCCTCTCTTCTCTAAAATCATATCCGCATCCGGAGTTATTGGTCCATTAGCTCCTTCGCAGATAATCTTTGCATTTAATTTTTCAGCTATTTGTTCTGTTATTGCATTTTCTAAAGCTGCAGGTATAAGAATATCCACATCTAGTTCCCAGAATTCATCAAGAGAAATCATCTTTGCCCTTGGATAATTTACTAGGTTTCTATGTTCCTTCATATACTTAGCCATATCCTCGTAATCCAAGCCATCTTCATTATATATAGCATAAGTTCCAACTTCTTTAGCCCATTCTCCAATTGCTACTATTTTAGCTCCTTGAGCTTGAACATTCTTTACACTAAAGCTACCTACATTTCCAAAGCCTTGAATTGCAGCCTTAGCTCCCTTGATATCTACTCCATATTTCTTTGCAAACTCTCTAGCTATGACTGCTAATCCAAAACCTGTAGCCTCATTTCTTCCCTTAGAACCACCCCACTCAACTGGCTTTCCAGTAATCGTTCCTAGGGCAAAGCCCCCTGTAAGCTTAATATACTCATCCATCATCCAAGACATAATCTGACCGTTTGTATTAACATCCGGCGCAGGCACATCCATTTTTTCCCCAAGGTATTTATATAACCCTTGGATATAACCTCTTGATAATCTTTCAAGTTCTCCTTGAGATAAGGACTGAGGGTCTACTGTTATACCACCCTTTCCCCCTCCATAAGGGATACCTGTTACACAACATTTAAAAGTCATCCATATGGACAAAGCCTTAACTTCATCTACATTTACTCCAGGATGAAATCTTATTCCACCCTTGCCAGGACCTACCGCATCGTTGTGGAGTGACCTATATCCCTTAAAAACTTTAGTACTACCATCATCCATCTTTACAGGGATGTTTATTTCAATTACTCTCTTAGGTTCTTTTAGAAGCTCGTAAACTGCTGGTTCTAAATTAAGTGCATCACAAGCTTTTTTAATTTGAAGCTGAGCACTTTCAAGTGGATTTAATACCTCACTTGCCAAAAATAAAACCTCCTTTTCCTTTGTAAACGTTTTATTCTAAACAAAATTATTTTTGTTAAATATTTCTAGCATTCAAGAAATATGAAAGAATGAATATGCTCTCATTTAATCTAACATTTTCAACTATTACTTCTTCAGGTACATTTAAATCAGTCGGTGCAAAATTCCAGATTCCCTTAATTCCTGCTTTTACCAATTTATCTGCAATTGGTTGTGCACCTTCCTTAGGTACAGTAATTATTCCTATTTCCACTTTATTCTCGATTATGAATTCCTCTAATAAATCAATATCCCTTACTTCTATGTCACTTATCTTCATACCAACCATTTTAGGATTCCTATCAAATAAAGAAATAACCTTAATACCTGCATCCTCAATTCCCTTATAGTTTGCAATTGCCTGACCAAGGTTTCCAGTACCACATATTACTGCGTTGTATTGTTTATCTAAACCTAAAATTTTACCAAGTTCACGATGCAGATCCTCTACATTATATCCATATCCTTGCTGTCCAAAACCACCAAAGTTATTTAGGTCCTGTCTTATTTGTGAGGCAGTAAATCCTGTCAAGGTACTCAGTTCTTGTGAGGAAATTCTAGTGATCCCCTTTTTTAAAAGGTCGGTTAAATATCTATGATATTTTGGTAATCGTCTAATTACGGTTATTGATACCTGTGTATCCTTATTCATCTAAGTCCACCACCCATTTTTTCTTTGTTAACATTATATCACTACCCATTTTTTATGTCAATTTGATGTGTAAACAAACCCTCTATTTAAAAGGTTTTAATTTACAAATGGGGCCTCCCTGGAATAAAAACTAATATTTACAAAATTTTATTGTGATCTAATGTACTAGCATAAAGTATCTAAAATTGCAAATATTATTTGTATCAAATACAAAGGAGAATCAATATGGCAAGTAGAGAACAACTAAGAAAGATAGCAATATATTGTGATAGGTACAATATGAAAAATGATGAAGTTATGTCCCTCAAGAGTGGGGATTTAGAAAAGAGGGATTCATGCACCAATTGTACTCACTATGTATCAAGAAGATGCGAGCTAGACCTTATAGACAAGGTACTAAGTGCTATGAGTATGGATACAAATCTTAAATCATAAATTCATATCAATTAATCCCTTTAATACTCCATGCTTTAAATGGAGTATTATTTCTGTTACAATTTAAGTATAGAATAAGATTATTGACATTTTATTCACATTATGAAACCAGTTAATGGTTTTATTAGTATTTAACAGGAGGAGCATCATGCCAATTCTTTCATGTAGTAATTTAAGTAAATCATATATAGTTGATACTGTATTTAAGGATATAAATTTCAATGTAGAAGACGGTGACAAAATTGGAATTATTGGTCTTAATGGTACAGGTAAAACTACACTTTTAAATATATTAGCAGGTGAATTAGAAAAAGACTCAGGTGATATATATATTCAAAAGGATTTAAAAATAGGATACCTTAAACAGCATGTAAGTATACATAGCAATAAAACAATATTCGAAGAATGCCTTGAGGTATTTGAATATCTAATAGAGATGGAATCTGACTTAAGAGATTTAGAGGATAAAATATCCAGGCTTGGATCAAAAGGAGAATCCATGGAGCTAGATAAATTGATGACAGCTTATGGTCACCTATCCGATGAATTTTCAGCTTTAAATGGCTATGGGTATAAATCAGAGATCAAAGGAGTTTTAAAAGGACTAGGCTTTGGGGAGGAAGATTTAGAGAAAAATGTAAATATCCTAAGCGGTGGTCAGAAATCAAGACTATATTTAGCTAAGCTCCTATTGAATAAACCTAAGCTTCTTCTCTTGGATGAGCCTACTAACCATCTTGATATAGATGCTATATCATGGCTTGAGAAGTTTTTAAAGGATTATAAAGGCTCTGCATTAATCATATCTCATGACAGATATTTTCTTGATAATGTTGCCAATCGAATCTTTTACATGGAAAATGAAGGATTAAATATTTATAACTGCAATTACTCCCGCTTTATGATACAAAGAAAAATCGATTTAGACCTTTTAAAGAAACAGTATGAGGACCAACAAAAGGAAATTAAAAGGCAAGAGGAGATTATACAAAGGTTTATGAACTATGGCGGTTCCAGATATATAAAGCAGGCTCAGAGCAGACAAAAGCTCTTGGACAAAATGAAGGTCTTGGATAAGCAAAAGGAAGCAAAGAAAACCAAGATAAAATTCACCCCAGCTATTAAATCAGGTAATGATGTCCTGAGAGTGGAGAATATCTCTAAATCCTATAGTAATTTGGAACTTCTAAAGGATATTAGCTTTAATATATATAGGGGAGAAAGGGTAGGACTAATCGGAGCCAATGGCATTGGAAAAACTACTCTTTTTAAGATTATCCTTGGTCAGCTTGAAAAAGATGGAGGAACAATCTATCTAGGAACCCATGTATATCCAGGATATTTCGACCAGGAAATGGACAAACTAAATCCAGAAAAGACTGTTATAGATGAAATATGGGATGAAAACCAACACTTAGACCATTATGACGTACGTACTGCCCTAGGACAATTCCTATTTGTAGGAGATGATATATTCAAGGAAATAAAAGACTTAAGCGGTGGCGAAAAAGGTAGACTCGCTCTCTTAAAGCTGATGCTTTCTAAATCCAATTTCCTATTAATGGACGAGCCTACAAACCATTTGGATATAGACTCTAAGGAGGTTCTAGAAGATTCACTATTGGAATATGAAGGTACTTTATTTGTTATATCCCACGACAGATATTTCCTAAATAGGGTTACAAATAAAATTCTTGAATTAACGGAAGAAGGGATCAAAGAATATGTAGGTAACTATAATTATTATCTTGAAAAGAAGAATGAAGTTCTTTATGAAGATGATGATGAAATCTCTAAGACAAAGACTCAGATAAAGCTAGAAAAGAAAAAAGAGAAAGAAGCCTTGACCCAGGATAGAAATCGACGAAAGAAGATTGCAGAGATAGAAAATATGATTTCTTCCTTTGAAACTCAGTTAGAGGATGTGGATAAAGAGCTTGCAAATCCAGATATTTACGAGGACCTACAAGAAGTTGTCGAACTATCTAAGAAAAGGGAAAAGATTGAAGAAATGTTGAACAGCCTTTATGAAAGTTGGATGGAGTATACAGAATCCTAAATCCACATGTAATCAACATCTTGTCCACAATATCCACAGGGTTATCCCCAAGTTATATGCTTATTCTTATGATTTTCCACTATATTTCCCACATTATCCACAGATTATAATTATAAATCAATTTTAATATGTGGATAATATATGGGGGATTTTGTGGGTAAGTCTTATTTTAGATCTAAATTTGGCATAACATTCATATCCAGAGGGGATTGTTTACCACTAATATAGTTAAAATATCCAGCAGAGCCTATCATAGCTGCATTATCAGTACATAAAACCCTGGATGGATAGTAGATTTTTATGCCCTCTTTTTTTCCTCTTTCCTCCATCATAGATCGTAAACCTTCATTTGCTGCCACACCGCCTGCTATGACTATTTTATCTGAGTTTCTCTCCTTAGCTAACCTAAAAGACTTATCCACAAGCACATCCAAAACAGCTTGTTGAAAGCTTGCTGCTACATCTTCCTTATTAAGCACTTCTCCTCTTTGATTACTCTGATTTAAATGGTTTAGTACAGCAGTCTTTAGACCACTGAAGCTAAAGTCATAGGTATTTTCATCTATTATAACCCTAGGTAGATGTATTTTATCCTTATCTCCTAGTTTTGCTAGATTGTCTATTTGAGGCCCCCCTGGATATGGAAGTCCAATAGCTCTAGCTACCTTGTCAAAGGCTTCTCCTGCAGCATCATCCCTAGTTCTTCCTACCATTTCATAGTCTGTATATCCATTTGCCTGAATCAAGTAAGTATGTCCTCCGGATACTATAAGGCAAGTAAATGGAGGCTCCAAATCCTTATGAGCAATAAAATTTGCGCAAACATGGCCTTCTATATGATTTACTCCCACTATGGGGATATCAAGCCCATAGGCAATAGCCTTGGCCGTTGATAAGCCCACCAATAGAGCTCCTACTAGTCCTGGACCTTGAGTCACAGCTATTAGGTTAATATCTTTAAAAGTTACTTCTGCCTTATCCAGCGCTTCTTGTAATATGTTATTAATACTTTCTATATGCTTTCTAGAGGCAATTTCTGGTACTACCCCTCCAAACTTCTTATGAATATCTATCTGTGAAGAGATTACGTTGGATAAAACCTCTCTTCCATCCTTTAGAACCGCACATGAGGTTTCATCACAGGATGTTTCTATTGCTAAAATATGCATCTTTCCACCTCTAATTTTCAATAGTTTTCCACATTATAACAGCATCTTCATGATTATCAGTGTAGTAATCAGGTCTAATTCCACAATCTAAGAATCCCATCTTTCTATAAAGATTTTGGGCAATATCATTTGACTTTCTAACCTCAAGAGTCATATTATGGATTCCTCTTTTCTTACAATAATCTATCAATCCCATCATTAGGAATTTTCCTATGCCTTTTCCCCTATGATCCTTGGATACAGCTATATTTGTAATATGTCCTTCATCTAATATAAGCCATATGCCACCATAGCCTACTACTTCACCATCAACCTCTGCTACAATATATTTCGCCAACACGTTCTCAAGAATTTCCTTTTCAAAGGAATTCCTAGTCCAAGGTGTGGAGAAAGAACCCTTTTCTATTTCCATTATTGTATCTAAATCCCTAATTTCCATTTCACGTAAATTTACAATCACTCTTACTTCCCTCTTTCATTTAACTCCCTTTGAGCTTGAGTTTCTAGCAAATACTCTGGAGAAAGAGTAAAATAATCATCTCTCTGTCCACTATTATATTTAATTTCTGCTAGTTCACAAATACTGGATGCTTTGCACATATTAAGGCCTGCTGTAGAAAATCTAACTTTACCTTCTAAAGTCCTTATAATATCGTCTCTATAAACAATACTGCCGTCACCATTTATAACAATATCATCGTATTCTTTGAGCCTTTCTAGGAGTATCTGGATTTCTAGTATACAAGGATCGAGAAGTGTCTTGAGCTCTTTTCCATCCCAAGTATATATTCCTGTATATACCCTTTCACGTCTTGCATCTATCATAGGTACTACTACTCTATTATATGGAAGATTATAGGCAAGGGACTCTAAGGTAGATACTCCAACTAATGGCTTATCCATAATATGTGCAAATGCCTTAACAGTTGCAAGACCAATTCTAAGTCCGGTAAAGGATCCAGGACCTATTCCAACAGCAAATAGGTCTATATCCTTAAGCTCTAATTTTAGGTTTTTTAACAACTCTTTAACCATTGGAACTAACTTTTCCGAATGGCTCATATCTTGACTTAAAGAGAATTCTCCAATTAATTTTCCATCATCTATAACTCCACACGTAGTCATTAAAGTAGATGTATCAAGTCCAAGTACCTTCATTTACTCAACTCCTTAACAAGCTCTTCAAACCTTTTTCCATATCCTGAAAGCTTTAAAATTCTTTCTTTATCATCCGAACCCTTTTCAATATCAATTACTATTCTTTCCTTAGGAATCAACTTATCTATTTTATAAGCCCATTCAATAATACATACTCCCCCACCGTAGAAGTAATCATCGAAACCCAAATCGTATAATTCATGGGCATTTTCAAGTCTATAGACATCAAAGTGATACACTGGAAATCTCCCACTATATTGGTTGATAAGCGCAAAAGTAGGGCTAGTTATATATTCCTCTACTCCTAATCCTAGGCCTATTGACTTTGTCATAGTAGTTTTTCCAGCTCCCAAGTCTCCATTTAAACATAGGATATCTCCTTTTTTAAGTAGGCTACCCAATCTTATTCCAAATTTTTCAGTTTCCTCTAAATCCTTTAATATAATCTCCACTAAATCCACCTTCTCATATGAATACTAAAGCTGCACCATGCTAGTTATGCTAATAGAATCCCGTTCACGGCTTTCTATTAGCATAACCTCAGCTGTTGATTTAACTCATGACTCTTCACTTTTCACTATCTTTCCTATTATATCAAATACATACAATTTACACTACAAATAATTACCATTGTAGTTTTAAAGGCCTAGAGATTGATAAGCTATTAACTTGTATTGACAGGTGTATATACACTTGTTATACTTTATCCATAGTGTAAATTTTAGATAATTTAGGAGGTAAATTTATTGAATACTAAAAAATTAACCACGACAGCTTTACTTACCGGACTTGCAATTATTATTCCTTTTGCAGTATTTTTTAAGGTTGTTATCCCACCATTTACAGCTACTTTAGGTTCCCATGTACCTATGTTTATCTCAATGCTATTGGGGCCTCAGGCAGCCATACTAGTAGGCTTAGGCTCTGCATTTGGATTCTTCTTGAATCTTGGACCTTTAGTTGGAGCTAGAGCTATGATGCACATACCTGTAGGTGTTTTTGGAGCATATCTAATTAAGAAAGGAATGTCCTATACTAAGGTATCCATTATTACTGCACCACTTCATGGAATCTTAGAAGCACTTGTAGTAATGCCTTTTATAGGACTTGATGTATATAAGCTTTTAGTTATTACATGTATCGGAACTATACTTCATCATGGGGCTGATTCATTTATAGCAAATGTAATAATCAAGGTTCTTGAAAAAACACCTGTAATAAAATTCGCAAAATAAGGAGTGGATATCCACTCCTTATTTGTTTTTAGCACCAACCTCTTAATTTCATAACATCTACAACTTTTTTAACAGAATACATATAAGCTGCATTTCTAATAGTTACTTTATAATCCTCTTTAATCTTCCAAATATAATTGAAGGAATTAACCATTGCAAGTTCCTGCCTTTCTATGATCTCCTTTTCTCCCCAATAGTATCCACATAGGTTCTGAACCCATTCAAAATATGAAACAGTAACTCCACCTGAATTCGTAAGTATATCTGGTGTTACAGGTATACCTCTCTTTTCCAATACTTTATCTGCTTCCGGTGTTGTTGGGCCATTAGCCCCTTCACAAATCAATTTTGCTTTTACTATTTCAGCTACATCTTTTGTTATAACATTTTCAATAGCAGCTGGTACTAAAATATCTACACCTAGTTTCCAAAACTCCTCTATTTCTATTATATCTCCCTTAGGATAATTCAGGAAACTCCTATTTCCTTTTATATAGTAATGCTCATATAAGTCATTGAAGTCTAGGCCATCCTTATTATAAATGGCATAAGTTCCGTTACCAGGAGTTCTTCCTCTTCCTCCTACTGCAACTATCTTTGCACCTAGCTCATTGAGATATTTAGCCGTATAGCTTCCTACATTACCAAAGCCTTGAATAGCTACACTTGCACCATTTAAATCTATATTATACTTCTTTGCTGCTTCCTTTGCGATAATAGCAACCCCAAATCCTGTTGCCTCAGTTCTGCCTTTAGACCCAGCCCAAATAACCGGCTTACCTGTAATTACTCCAAATTCATGTCGTCCTGTAATCTTTATATATTCATCCATCATCCAAGCCATTATTTGGGAGTTTGTATTCACATCAGGTGCAGGTATATCTATCATTTCTCCCAAGTATTTGTAAATACCTCTTACATATTCCCTTGATAAGCTTTCTAATTCTCTTTGGGAAAGCTTTCTTGGATCTACTGTTATGCCACCTTTAGCTCCTCCATAAGGTATTCCTGCAACACAGCATTTAAATGTCATCCAAATAGATAACGCTTTTACTTCATCTAAGTTTACCAAGGGATGAAATCTTATTCCACCCTTTCCTGGCCCCATTGCATTATTATGGACAGTTCGATACCCTTTAAATATCTTGGTTGTTCCATCATCCATCTTCAATGGAATGGTTATTTCAATTATTCTTTGTGACTCTTTCAATAACTCATATATAACTGGATCAAGTTGAAGCTCTTCACAAGCAATTTTGATTTGCTTTTGAGCAGTTTCCAATAGATTCAAGTGTTCTTTTGACATATTAACTCCCCCTTAAGTCAAATATAGCTTTCTATAATTACCTATATTTCACTAATATATAAGAGAGTTAAAGGTTTTATTCTTCCGTTCCAACAAAAAAACGAGTGGATTCCCACTCGTCTATCAATTTACTATTTATGAAGTATAGGTGATACTCTCTTATAAATCAATATTGTCAAAGCTGATAGAACTATTCCTTTAAGAAGGTTAAAAGGTACTATGGCATAAACTACCATGGCCTTCATATCTGTTATCTTGCTATTTACTTGAGTACCCATAGCTACTAAATCTTCAATTTTCATTCCAAATAGCTTTGCATAGAATGGGAACATTACATAATAGTTAGCCATTGATATGACTAAGGTCATTACCAGTGTTCCTAGTCCTAAACCTATTATTGCGCTCTTAAATGTCTTGTCCTTATAATAAATAGCACCTGCAGTATAAACAAAGGCTGCTCCAACTACGAAGTTTGCTAATTCTCCAACTCCACCGGTTGTTGACCCTTCAATAAGAAGGTTTAACAAATTTTTCATTAATTCTATGATTACTCCTGCCATAGGTCCTATTGCAAATGCTCCAATTAGAGCTGGCAAATCGGATATATCCAACTTCATAAATGGCGGTGCCAACCATACAAGTGCAAATTCAAAGAACATCAATACAAAGGCAATAACGGATAGTACTGAAATCTTAACCATGATCCTTGTGGTCCATGCTTCTCTTTTTAAAGTATACATGTAAATCCCTCCAATTTAATATTGCTTCAGGGATATTTATCTGACCTACCATCGATATTAAGAAAAACACTTAAAATCAGACTAGATCATAAAAAAACCCCGATGAATTCTTCGGGGTTAATAGGCATAAAGTCTATTATAATATCTTCTTTCATCCAGACTATACTGTCGGCCTTGGAATCTAACCAAGTCAGCCTTTCGGCTCGCGGGCTTTACCGCCGGTGAGGAATCGCACCTCCCCCTGAAGATTTATTACAATTATATTATATGACTCTTATATATAAGTGTCAAGTATTAAAGTATTACTACTATGCTAGACATAATCTATTTCTACTCTTTATACTGCTGTATATCCTCCATCTATTGGGAGAATAACTCCAGTTACATAAGAAGCTTCATCACTTGCCAAGAAAATTATCCCTGGATTCAATTCTCCTTCTTTACCATAACGTCCCATTGGAACAGTAGACTTCATATATGCCTTAAATCCTTCAGTTTCTAATGTATCAATTGTAAGTTCTGTTGCAAAATATCCCGGACAAATAGCATTACATGTAATATTGTATTTAGCAAGTTCTGCCGCAACTGCCCTTGTGAAGTTTACAACACCGCCCTTTGCAGTGTGATAAGCAACTGTATCAATGGCAGTATTTCCTACCAAGCCATACATTGATGCTATATTAATAATTCGTCCATAATTATTCTTTTTCATTATATTAGCAAAAGCTCTTGTTACAAGAAACACACTATTTAAGTCCGCATCAAGAGTAAAATTCCACTCTTCATCGGTCATGTTTAGTATTCCGGCATTCTTAGAAGAACCAGCACAATTTACTAATATATCAATCTTCCCATACTCCTTTTCTGCTATCTCTGCAGCATTGTTTACTGATTCAGTGTTTGTTACATCACATTTAATCGGAAGACATTTAACTCCCATGGCACGTATTTTATTTGCTAAATCCTCTAACTTTTCGATTCTTCTAGCAGTTATAACTAAATCAGCCCCTTGTTTTGCAAAAGCTTGTGCCATTTGTGCACCCAAACCAGATGAAGCACCTGAAACTACAGCAACTCGTCCTTTTAAGCTAAACATAAAATATTCCTCCTTAATAGTTAGTTTCTTAGCTGGTTGCAGAACTCTGCAAGTCAAATATACTATGTTAGAGTTAATTAAGTTTTAGTAACTAAAAATTATCTCATGTCCATATAATACAACCTAACTAAATACTTGTCAAATACTTTTTGCTTTTTTGTAAAACAATACTGATATTCATATGAAATACTTAATGTATTTATTAATCTAAAAATTAAAACGAGACCCTGAATCATCAGAATCTCGTTTTTAAATATCAGAGGTAATTGCATAGCAATTACTTCACACCATTGCAACGAGGTGGGTGATTTATAGCCCTTTTACTCTTTGAAGTTGTACAGATGAATAGTTGATAATAACTTTCATATATCCATTAAATTGAGAGTTTACTTCTTCATCTCCTGTGTCAACTAAAAGTGGTTTATCCCCTAGGGACTTGAGCTTCTCCTTAGGAGCAACAATAATTATATTTTCTTTACCAACTCTCTTAACCACTTCTCCACTAAGCTGTTGATTTCCTCTTCCAAATATATATCCTTGTCCTCCAATTACTGTAACTACTATCTTAGCTTTATGTCCATCAATAATATCAATAATTTGTTTTTCGTTTAAGTCTGAGCCTATAAGTTCTTTATTCTTTACTATATCAATGCCTAGTAAGGTGTTTGGTAAACCTAATTCATCCATTATAGGTCTAATAGTGGATCCAGAGCCAATAATAAAATAGGTGTCGGGTTCCTTTTCCATCTCATCAATTACACTTTCTGCAATTCCCTTTAATACATCTTCTTCTGAATTTATCTTACCAGTTTTCTGATTCTGAACAAGACTCTCTATATAAGGGATCATCATAAATCCATAGAGTTTAGCTGTTACTACGCCGTCCCTGAAAGCATCTTCATCGATATCCATAACTTCTGCTTCCTTAATATTTATACCTTCTGTTAAATACTTTAGTGCTACTTCACCAGCACTTTTAGGATGATTTGCATAAACTCCAGAATGAATTTTTACGCCTGCTGGAATTCCAATTACAGGTACTTTATCCCCTACTGCATTAAATATATTTCTGGCTGTTCCATCGCCTCCGCCAAAGACCAATAAGTCTACGCCAACATCCAACATTTCTTTTGCTGCTTTTTCAGTATCCTCCGGTCCGGTTGAATCTTTTCTAACCCCTAATACAATGGGTTCAAATCCAATGGACTTTAATTCATTTTCTCCCATATCTCCTGGATATGTGTATATTTCAAGCTTATCCTTTATAGCCAACAATACCTCTAGTGCCAATTTTGCTTTAATGGGTGATTCCTCAGTCGCCCCAAGTTCTCTTGCTTTTTTTAGCACCTCCGGGCCATCAGTACCCTTTAATCCAACCTTTCCACCCATGCCTGCTATAGGGTTTATAATTAGCCCAAGCTTCATGTAAACACCTCTCCCTTTGTATTTTATTTATTCATCTTATATTTAGGAAATCTCATCTCAACTTTAGTACCCCGATTTACCTCGCTAGTAACATTTAATGAGCCTCCAAGTCTCTCCATAATACATTTAGATATTTTTAACCCTAGTCCTGTACCATATTCCTTTGTAGTAAACTTAGATTCAAAAATCCTTAGAAGATTTTCTTCAGGAATTCCTATACCTGTGTCAATTATATTGACCACAACAAATGAATCGTCATCCTTTAATTCTATTGATAAAGTCCCCCCATCTTCTTCCATAGCATCTAGTGCATTCATCATTATATTCAAAAGGGATTGCTTAACTTCATATTCGTTACAAACAACAAGACTATCGGATTCTAAATCCAATACCAATAGTATCATATGGTTATTAAGATTTGGTTTGTTCAATTTATATTTTATCATTTCCAAAGCCTTCTCTAAAATATCCTTAAGAAGGTAGGGCATAAACTCAGTTGATTTGTCACAACCAGTAAAACTATAAAATTTTTCAAGAGTATCCTTAAAATCGAAGGTAGCTTTATTTATATGGCTTAAATAGTCTTTTACCTCATCAGATTGGGTCTTTATCATGGATAATTGGGCAAGACCTGATATGGTAGCTAAAATATTCTTGAAATCATGAAAAATTTCTTCAGACAGATCCTGCATAACCTTATTGTTTTCTATTGCAGATAAATTACTTATATCTTCATTATCACCTGGATTTCTCACAAACAGCCCCCCTATTGTACTTGTTTCATACTAAGTGAGATTCTCCCCTTATCTGTATCTATGTCTATTACTTTAACTTTAACTATATCTCCTACTTTAACCACTTCATTGGGGTTTTTAATAAATTTCTCAGAAAGATGGGATATGTGAACAAGTCCATCCTCCTTAACACCTATATCAACAAATGCACCAAAATCTACAACATTTCTAACAGTGCCCTCTAATATCATGTCCTTCTTTAAATCCTCTATTTTCATTATGTCCTGTTTTAATAGAGGTTTCTGCAATTCATCTCTAGGGTCTCTACCCGGCTTTTCAAGCTCCTTAATAATATCCTTTAGAGTTGGTTTTCCTATTTGTAACATATCTGCTAATTCATCTATTCCCATATTTTTATAATCTAAATTGATTAGTTTTTCTGCTACCTCATAGGATTCAGGGTGAACCCCTGTATTATCCAAAGGATTCTTAGCGCCAGGTATCCTTAAGAATCCAGCACATTGCTCAAATGTCTTAGGCCCTAATCCTTTAACCTTAAGGACTTCCTTCCTGGAATTAAATTTCCCCATTTCTTCTCGATGACTTACCAAATTATTTGCCACCTTAGTTGAAATTCCGGAAACGTATTTTAAAAGTGAAGGACTAGCCGTGTTTAAATCTACCCCTACGCTATTTACACAATCCTCAACTACACCTGTAAGTGCATCATCTAACTTACCTTGGTTTAAATCGTGCTGATATTGTCCAACTCCAATATGCCTTGGCTCAATTTTTACTAGTTCTGCCAGTGGATCCTGTAATCTTCTACCTATGGAAACAGCTCCTCTAATAGTAACATCAAGGTCTGGGAACTCATTTATACCCACTTCTGATGCAGAATAAATTGAAGCCCCTGCTTCACTAACAATTATATAAGAAATATCGTCATTTAATTCCTTTAACATTTCGACAACGACAATTT
>CAZAJU010000009.1:0-35415 GCA_964485455.1 uncultured Tissierella sp. | reverse complement strand
ATTGCGAATACTTAGGTTCCAGGATTTTTATTTTCTCTAACTGTCAAAGATGAGAGTATATATCAGATAAATAATATTGTCAATTAATTATCATCTTTGAAAACATCAAATATTTCTTCATTATTCTTGTTTCTATCAACATAAATTATTTCCCTTGGTTTAACCATCCCAAGCTCATCTCTAGCAACCTTTTCAACAAATTCAAGGGTTCCACTAGCTTCAATTTCCTTGTTTAAAGTATTTATTTCCTTCTCAAGCTCATCAATTTGCTCTTGATTCATTCTCTTCTTAGCATCTAAATCCTTCATCAAACCTCTCTGATGATTTAACACTACAACAAGATACAAGCTTAAGAAGATTAGCACAAAATGAATCAGCCTAAAACCCTTTTTTTTCAATACCTTCTTCGTTCTCCTTGTGGTTGTAGTTCTCATAAGAATCCCACCTCATCTATCCAACAGTTATTTCTTCTTAGATATCATCTTTACATATTTACCCATTTCTTTGTATACAATACCAGGAACCATAATCATCTTCTTTACTTTATTCCTTTTAATTATTCCTTTAAATGGATAAATTATCACTCTCATTATCTCATTAATGAGCTTTAATATCAACCTGAAAATAAAAACAAAAATAGGCAATATTAGCTTTGAAAGTAAAAACATGTAAATTGACAAACCAACTAAGCACCCAAAATAAACGAATCCTCTCTGTATTCCATCAGTTGTCAATACCAATAAAGCAAAGAAAATCGATATAATACTTATCCAAAACAAGAGATCCTCTATTAAGGATAGTATTTTATTTGGTTTAGTGACTCTTCTAAAGCCTCTATAAAAATCGAATAATATACCCATGAAAGCTCCTATAAGCAGAGTAGTACCAAAGGCTACTATATCCTCCATAACATTTATCTCCATATTATCACCTATTTAAAAATCCTACCCATGAGATTCTTTGGAGCACCTTCCTTATTATTATATAATATACTATTTATTATGCCTGTGATTCTTACATTACCTTCATCTAGATTTACTTTACTTACGTTGAGGCCTTCACCCTTAATACTCAAGCCTCCTTTAACTGTAGAAAGAATTATAGTATTTTCATTAAAGCTGTCCACCTGTTCTACTCCAGATATTAATAAATTACTTCTATCCTCTAAAACTATCTTCTGATTACTTGAACTTATCCTCATTTCAGCCACAAGAATCCCCCCTATTCCTCTATAATATATATGAATAAAAAAAGGCTTCTATACCAAAAGCCTTAATTTAAAATCCTATATAAAGTTGTAGCTTGATCCTTGCCTACATTATCTTTTACATCAAGTATTTCTATATTCATAGGTCCACTTCCAAAGTTAATTTGAACCTTATCTCCTACTTTAACCTCATCCCCAGGTTTGGCTGATTTACCATTAATAAAAACCTTCCCTTGTTCACAGGCTTCTTTAGAAATGGTTCTCCTCTTTATGATACGTGCATTTTTCAAATACTTATCAATTCTCATATATGCCTCCTAAACAAAAAATCAGGTCTAAGACCTGATTTTTTTATCTTTACATATAAACTATTTCTTCTTAGCTTTCTTAGGTACATTAACAACTTCTTTTAAGCCTTTACCTGCTTTAAATACTGGAGCCTTAGATGCTGGAATTTTAATAACTTCTTCTGGGTTTCTAGGATTTCTTCCTTCTCTAGCTTTTCTTTCTCTAACTTCAAAGGTACCAAATCCAACTAATTGAACTTTGTCGCCTTCTGCTAGGGATTCCTCAACGGATTTCATGAAACCATTTAATGCTGCTTCTGCATCCTTTTTAGTCAAATTACTTTTTTCTGCTATGCTTGCTATTAATTCAGCCTTGTTCATAATAAATTCCTCCTCTTAGTGTTCTTATGATATATTAATTTATAAAACACACCTACTCAGTTTTTTTAGCTGCATTCCATAGTTGGTCTAACTCCTCAAGAGTCATATCCTCTAAATTCTTGCCTATCTCTTGTGATTTGTCTTCCATGACTTCAAGTCTTTTGATGAATTTATTGATAGCTCTATTTAATGCTACTTCTGGATTAACATCTAGGAATCTTGATAGGTTTACTACTGCAAATAATAAGTCTCCTACTTCACCTTCTACTCGCTCATCTTCTTTTCCATATTTGTTCATGGCATCAAGTACTTCATCAAATTCTTCGTTAACCTTATCTATAGGCCCTTGAATATTATCCCAATCGAAGCCAATGCTAGCTGCCTTATCCTGTACTTTATAGCTTAACATCAGTGCTGGGAGTTTAGGAAGATCTCTTAATATGCCAGTGAGAGTAGTAATGTTCCTATTTGCGTATTTTATCTTATTCCAATTATATAATACTTCTGTTGAATTTTCCACATTTTTTTGAGAAAAAACATGTGGATGGCGCAAAATTAACTTGTTTGCAAGAGACGATGTGATATCAATAGGGTTAAACTCGCCTTCTTCATATGCAATTTGGCTGTGAAACACAACTTGAAGTAGTAAATCACCAAGCTCCTCACATAGATTATCATAATCCTTGCTATCAATTGCATCTACTACCTCATAGGCTTCCTCTATTAAAGACTGCCTAATGGACTCATGAGTCTGCTCTATATCCCAAGGACATCCATCGCTACCTCTTAATATCCTCATTATACCCATAATATCGTTAAAATCATATATCTTTTTAATATTTTTTTCGATTTTGGGCACGAAAATGCTGGTTAATGGGCCTATTTCTTCCGAGCGATCCAAATCAAATACAGGAATCTTAATTATCTTCTCCTCATCACTTATGCCACCGCTGTGAATAAGCCACACTATATGATCATCAGAATATATTTCAGAAAGTATTATCTTGACCTCTGATAGAATACGCTTATTATAAACCTGGGTGATTATAGTATCTACATTGATATCAACCATCAAGCTATCAAAAACTGAACCATCGACTATCTTAAGCCCATTTATAGGGTCTCTTTTTACAATTTCAATCATTGGCTCAATAAAACTCATCCCTGATACAATTTCTATTTCTAAATCCGATTCAATTAAGAGTTCTACAGTTTTCTCAGCTACCATAGGATTCCCTGGTACATAGTAATTTATTTCATCCTCAGCTTCAGCTTCTTTCTTTAACTCCTCCACAATGGTCTTATATACAGTTAAGAATTCCTCTTCACTATCATATATATAATCATAGGATTTATATTCTATATTATTGTCATGAAAATACTTTATAGTTGGGTGTTTTTCAGTTCTTAAAAAGTTGTTTTTACCACCTTTTATACGATTTACCGCTCCCAATGTCAACGCATCTACACTTCCAGGTCCTAATCCAACCACATAGATTTTTCCCATAGTTTTCTCCTTTGTCTATTTAAGAATTTTAAACTTTTCAAGCTTTTTAACAACTCTATCTCCCATAGGAAGTAATGAATAATCATCCTTTGTAAGGGTTCCTGTAATTACAAGAAGCACTGCATAGGCAACTACTCCTGCTAAGACCCCCGCTAAAGTCCCTATAGTATTGCCCGCAACTTCTGCTACTATAACATAACCCAGTCTCGCCGTAATAGCCATACCAATTGATGATATTAAAGGCTTTAATATTATTGTCTTATAATCAAGTTTTAGCCTTGTAATACTTACTATACTATATAAATCTAGCATAGAGGCAATCGCATAGGTTATAACCGTACTGATAGCTGCACCCCTAATGTTTATAGCAGGTATTGCTGTAAGTATATAGGTAAGTACTACCTTTACTATAGCACCTATGGCAAGGTTTTTTACAGGGACAAAGGTTCTACCAATTCCTTGCAACATGGCAGTCAATGTTTGTACTAGAGTTAAGAATATTACACTGAAGGACAAAACCGCTAAAATCCCTCCTGTACTTTCAACGGTCTCTGCAGATCTAGTAAAATAAAGGAGTTTTATAACCGGTGTAGATAGTACAAATAATCCAAATGCAGCTGGCAATCCTATTAGAAGAGTCATTCTTATTCCTGAGGAGATTAATTCCTTAATCTCAGTATGGCTCTTTCTAGCATAGGCATCAGATATTGCAGGCACCATGCTCATGGCTATAGATACTGAAAAAACCATAGGCAGGTTAATAAGAGTCTGAGCATTACCTTTAAGCTGCCCATATAAATCATTTGCAACTTTTTCAGTATAGCCTATTACCTGCAATCTTTGAAAAATTAGAGCAGTATCTATGGTGTCCATAATAGGTACTATGGCTGAACCAATAGTTATGGGAATTGCAATCATCAAGAGATCCTTTACTATTCTTGAGACCCTATATTCCTTATTTACAGAACTTAATCTTATCTCTTCGTTAATATTATTTCTCTGCTTTATATATATGATAAATATTACCACCATACCAGCCATTGCACCTGCAGAGCCTCCAAAAGAAGCACCACCTGCTGCAAGGGCAGTTCCTCTATCCAGTAAAGCAACCGTTAGTAATAATCCTACTACTACTCTTACGAGCTGTTCTATAATCTGAGATATAGCTGTGGGAACCATGGTCTTTCTACCTTGAAAAAATCCTCTAACCGAGGACATAATAGGTACAAAGAACAATGCCGGTACCAATGCTATTAATGAATAATATGCATTTGAATTTCCAACGGATTTAACTATTGTCTCTGCCCCTAGAGCAATAAATAAAGAGGATAAAACTCCACCTATTAGCAATCCTAAAAATGCTATCTTAAACACTTTATACGCATTACGATAATCCCCAATAGCTCTCTTTTCAGATACAATTTTCGCTATTGCCACTGGGAATCCTGATGTAGAAAGGGTTAGAAGCAGCTGATAAAATGGATAAGCTGTTTGATAATATCCCATTCCTTGATCACCTATTATATTTGACAATGGAATCCTATAAATTGCACCTAAAATTTTAACTAAAATACCTGCGATGCTTAATATTGCAGCACCTTTAAAAAAATTATTGTCCTTAGACATTAACTTACCCCCTAAAATAAATCATTAAGAAATCAATCAAATTATTATATCATATATATATGTATTAAAGCCATAAAAAACCTACCCTTAAGGGTAGGTTTCAGTTTTCCATCTGTTTAGATAAAAATCCTGCTGCAGTTTCAACAAGTTTAATTTCCAGTTTTCCCATTACTGTATTAGGTTCCTTGGATATAAGTGCTACTACCCCAATAGGATCACCCTGCATTACTATTGGGGCAATAACCTGTGCAGAATAAGCATCCTCTCCCTCATCCTCATAATATATCTTTATAGGCTTATTGGAATCACTTGTTACAAAGGTAGTTCTTGACTCAGCCAATCTTTCTAAATCCGGACTTATTCTCTTTTCCATGTATTCCTTCTTAGAACCACCTGATATGGCAATTATGGTATCTCTATCGGTTATTATAGATATATAATTGGTATTTTCATGTAAAGATTGACAATATTCGGTTGCAAACTCATTCAATTCACCAATTGGTGAATATTTCTTTAAAATTACCTGTCCTTCTCTATCTGTAAATATTTCCAAAGGATCACCTTCTCTAATTCTAAGGGTTCTTCTAATCTCCTTTGGAATAACAACTCTTCCAAGATCATCTATACGTCGTACAATTCCTGTCGCCTTCAAAATTTAACCCTCCTTAATTATGTTCTGTTAGCTTATTATCCTACTAAAAGGGTAAATTTATACACGACAAGTATTAGATTATTCAAATTTAACCAATTACTTACTTGAATCCAAATATTTTTCTACCTTTGCTTTATCTCTAAGCTCTTGTACTTTTTCTAAATATTTATTTTCCTTAAGAAGGTTTATTATCTCTGGTTTCAGCTCTTCAAAGGTATCCTTTTTTTCTGTAACTCGAATAATATGATATCCTACTTCAGTCTTAACCAGGTCACTAGTTTCTCCTTCTTCAAGAGAAAATGCAGCTTCTTCGAATTCAGCAATCATCTTGCCTCTTCCAAAATAACCTATATCCCCTCCATTTGCTGCAGATACACTATCTAGGGATTCTAGGGTCGCTATGGTAGCAAATTCTTCCCCATTTTTTAGTCTTTCTAGTACTTTTTTCCCTTCCTCTTCAGTTGCTACCAAAATATGGCTGGCTTTTACTATAGTAGCAGCATCCTTGTTCTCTTCGAAGTAAGCATTACCATCCTCATCTGTTACTTCAATGGTTTCCAAAAAGGCTTCTTTATGTTTCTGAACCAAAAGCTCTTTCTTAAGGTTAGATTCATAAAATTCTCTTGTAAGATTCATACTAGTCAAGAACTCATCGAAGCTCTCCTGTCCACCCATTTCATCTATGGATTTTTGTACGGCTTCTCTAAGCTCTTCATCGCTTACTGTAATATTAAGTTTTTCTGATTCCTTAGCTATAAGCTTTTCCATAATAAGCTTTTCTAGGATACTCTCCTTTAAGGACTCGCCTAAGCTTACTCCATCTTGTCCTGTCTGTTCGAGAGCATCTTCACCAAGCTCTCTTTCATAGAGACTCTTAAACACCTTAAAATCTGCATCAAATTCCTCTTGAGTTATATCCTGTCCATCAACACTTCCAACAAGACCTTCAGTGTTCTTTGTACAAGCTGATAATACAATGGATATAATTAACACAAGAATTAACGTAGCCCAGCTTTTCTTAATTTTAATCAATAAAAACATCCTCTCTAATAATTAAATCAATTTAACTTTAACTTCAAGTTATTCAATTATACATTAGTTTACTCTTTAATAAAACCGTTAATTTTTTCTACTAAACTCTTAAGCTCCAAAAGAGTATTTTTTGCCTTAAATAGGAAATAAGGTGATGATGATAAATCAAATGAAAGCCTCTTTCCATATTCTTGAGATAGGTATTGAATTAACTCCACAGTAAGCTTATCCGTATTTGCAAACTCTAACTTTATGTCCTTATCCCTCTGAATTATATTCTTAATACCTGCCTTACTTGCATTAGCACGAATATAGGAAATCTCCAAGAGATTTTCTACTTCACCTGGCAAATCCCCAAATCTATCAATTAGCTCATCTAAAAGTTCATCAAAATCCGTTAAGGTTTCAAGGGACGATATTTTCTTATAAACTTCTATTTTCTGTTCTTCATCTGATATATATTTATTAGGAATATATCCATCAACTTTAAGGTCAATTGTAGTGTCAATTGTTTCCTTTACAACCTCTCCTTTAAGTCTACTTATAGCTTGACCTAGAAACTTAACATATAAATCATATCCTATGGATTCCATATGTCCATGTTGAGCATGACCTATCATATTTCCTGCACCTCTTATTTCTAGGTCCCTCATAGCAATCTTATATCCAGAGCCAAATTCTGTAAACTCCTTAATGGCTCTTAGCCTCTTTTCTGCTACCTCAGTTAATACTTTATCTCTCTCATAGGTTAAGTAACTATATGCTACTCTATTAGACCTTCCAACCCTTCCTCTAAGCTGGTATAGCTGTGATAGACCCATTTTATCAGCATCATATATAACAATTGTATTTACATTAGATATATCAAGACCTGTTTCAATAATAGTGGTGCAAACGAGAACATCTTGTTGTTTGTCCATAAAGTCTATCATTATCTTTTCTAATTGTCTTTCACCCATTTGACCATGTCCTATTGCAAAAGTGGCTTCAGGTACTAATGCTCTTAGCTTTGAGGCAATCATGTCAATGGACTCTACCCTATTATATACGAAATAAACTTGTCCCCCCCTACCTATTTCTCGAAGAATTGCATCCCTAATCATCTGAGGATTAAATTCCACTACATAGGTTTGAATAGGATATCTTTCCTCTGGAGGTTCTTCTAATACCGACATGTCCCTTACCCCGACTAAGGACATGTGTAATGTTCTAGGTATTGGCGTAGCCGATAGAGTCAAAACATCCACGCTTTCTTTTAACTTCTTCAAAGCTTCCTTATGTTTAACTCCAAATCTTTGCTCTTCATCTATTATTAGAAGTCCTAAATCCTTAAAGGAAATATCCTTTGATAGGATACGATGGGTACCTACTACTAAATCAATAGTTCCCTTTCTAATTGCTTCAATGGATATCTTCTGCTCATGAGCACTTTTAAATCTGCTTAATAGGGCTACCTTTACTGGAAAATTGCTAAATCTATCCATAATCGTATTATAATGCTGTTGGGCTAGTATAGTCGTTGGTACCAATATAGCTACTTGTTTACCATCCATTATGGCTTTAAAAGCAGCTCTTAATGCTACCTCTGTCTTTCCATAGCCCACATCCCCACACAAAAGCCTGTCCATGGGCCTTGATTTTTCCATATCCACCTTAATTTCCTCAACACTTCTTAGTTGACCATCTGTTTCCTCATATGGAAACATATCTTCAAACTGTCTTTGCCAAGGTGAATCCTCTCCAAATGCATGCCCTTTAAGTTTTTCACGTTTTGCATAGAGTTCTACCAAATCCATAGCCATCTCTTCAACAGCTTTTTTTACTTTGGTCTTTGCTTTACTCCATTCTGGGCTACTTAATTTATTGATCTTAGGTCTTGTTTCAGAGCCTATATATTTCTGAATTAAATTCATTTGATCTACAGGAAGATAAAGTTTATCCTTACCCTTATACTGTATAGAAAGAAAATCCTTTTTAACTCCCTGGATATTTAGCTGTTCAACCCCTTCATATTGTCCAATTCCGTAAGTTTCATGAACAACAAAATCACCCACATTTAAGTCTGAAAAACTAAGCTGATTTTCCTTGCTCTTCTTACGCTTTTTAGAAGACTTGACCTTTCCTGCGCCAAATATCTCCTTATCACTAATCACAACAAGTTTTAAGGAGGTATACTCAAATCCTCCCCTTAAGCTGCCTGGAGTAATAAAAACCTGTCCTGATTTTATTTCCTGGTCTCTATTGGGAAAGAAGCTACTCTCTATACCAATCTCACGTAAACTTTGCTGTAGCCTATGCCCTCTTTCCTCCGTACCCGAAAGAATAATTATCTTATATCCCCTATATCTATAATGTTCTAAATCCTCTTTCAATAGTTCCATTTTGGAATGATAACTTTGCATGGACTTGAGAGAAAAGTTTATTATTGATTTTGGATTGAATAAGCTGTCCTTTATAAGAGCACTATTTGTAATACAGGTATTATTTAGTATATCCGGCAACAAATCCTTGTACTCATAACTGATGTTGATATGACCTGGTAAAACTTCACCAATTTCAAAAAGATCCATATATCTCATATTGAAATCTTCTTTAAAACTGTTAAAGCTTTCTTCTACTCTCTTAGGCTCATCCATAAGGATAATAAAATCTTCCTTAAAGTAGCTTAAGATATTAGTTAAATAATCCTCTGGAATATATGGTATTATCAAGTCTCTATTGGACATGTAGCTTTCCTGTTCAATAAGCTCCAGATATCTATTAAATTTCTCCTTGACTGTTGTTTCTGCCTGCTTTGTAGATGCCTTAGCAAGTGTTTTCTTTAAGTCCTTTTGGAGGTTAGTTATTATATCTTTTTTAAATTCATTTGTTATTATGATTTCTTTTACAGGAGGGATCTTAACCGATTCAATATTATCAATGGACCTTTGGGTATTCATATCAAAGGTTCTTATAGAATCTATCTCATCATCAAAGAGCTCAACCCTATATGGATTCAAACCATCTGGTGGAAAGAAATCCAGGATACCGCCTCTGATGCTGAACTGGCCGATTCCCTCAACCATATGAACCCTTTCATATCCACCACTTATAAAGGTAGAAATTGATTCATCTAAATTGAGCTTACCTCCTCTTTCTAATACTTGGGTATATTCCTGGAATAAATTTCCATTCGGAATCTTATCTAATATAGCAGAGATTGAGGTTAAAACAATAAGGTCTTCCTCATTATTAAGTCTAGATAGAACATTAAGTCTTTGAACCTGCCTTTCTGAGCTAAATGCATCTATGTCATAAAGCAGTAACTCTCTTTTTGGAAAAAGAACGGGACATTCACTTCCCAGATTTTTAATATCCTCATATAAAAATCTGCTTCTAGACTCATCATATGTAATCAAAAGGATTTGTTTTCCTGTTTGCTCCTTAAGAGCATAACAAAAATGTCCTAGATTTTCATCTATGATCCCAAAAGTGGATATAGGAGTGACCCTATCCTTTATTTCATTTAATAATTTGCTATAGGAATCTAGATTCCTCAGCGGATCGATTAAAAAATCCATATTCAAACTCCTCAAATAACACCTCAAGCCCAGGTTTATTCCTGGGCCTTAGGTTTAATGTTAAACTTATTCATGGCATAGTTTATATCTTGCATTATAATATTCTCTACGGCTTCTGCTGCAGTAATTAACGATAATTCTATTTCTGGCCTTTCTTCCTTTGAAAATCGGCTTAGAACAAAATCTGCCAAATCCTGATTAGAGTGTTTCTTCCCAATACCTATTTTAACTCTAGGGAAGTTTTCATCTTGTAGGTGATAAATAATAGACTTTAGCCCATTATGGGAGCCTGCGCTACCCTTTTGCTTTACTCTAATTGAAGAAAAGTCTATATCTATATCATCTACTATGACTATAATATTCTGAACATCAATTTTATAGAATTGGAATATTTCTCTAACTGTTACTCCACTATTATTCATAAAGGTTTGAGGCTTTACCAACAATACCTTTTCATTCCCAATTCTTCCTTCACCATATACAGCTTGGAATTTAATCTTATTTAAGTCAATCTTGTTTCTTTTAGCTAAAATATCAATAGCTTCAAAACCAACATTATGTCTTGTATTAGTATAATCCTTTCCAGGGTTTCCTAATCCTATAACTACATACAAATTATCAACTCCAATTTAATCAAAAAGAATGCTTACAGATTCACTGCTATTAATTTTTCTAATTGCCTTAGCAAAAAGTGCAGCTACACTTACCACATCAATCTTATCAGCTTTAAATCCTTCGCTTAACGGGATTGTATCGGTAATTACAAATTTTTCAAGTTCAGAGTTGCATATTCTCTCCACTGCTGGTCCTGATAGTACTCCATGAGTTGCACATCCATAAACTTTCTTAGCTCCAAAATCCTTTAATACACTAGCAGCCTTTACTATAGTTCCTGCTGTATCAATTATATCATCCACTATTATTACATTCTTACCTTGTATATCACCGATTACATTCATAACCTCTGATACGTTAGGCTTTGGTCTTCTCTTCTCAATAATTGCGATTGGCATATCCAATATATTAGCAAATTGTCTTGCTCTTGTAACTCCACCTAAGTCAGGAGATACTATAACAGAATCAGTTCCTTTTAAGAATTCAAAATAATGAGCAAGTATTGGGATTGCTGAAAGGTGGTCTACTGGGATATCAAAATATCCTTGGATTTGTCCTGCATGTAAATCCATAGTTACTACTCTATCTGCTCCAGCTTTTGTAATTATATCAGCTACCAATTTGGCTGTAATAGGTTCTCTTGCCTTAGTCTTTCTATCTTGTCTTGCATACCCGTAATATGGAATAACCGCATTTATTCTTCCTGCAGATGCTCTTTTAACTGCATCAATCATTATTAATAGTTCCATTAAATTATCATTTACTGGTGAATGTGTAGGTTGAATAATAAAAACATCTGCGCCTCTAACGGTTTCACCTATGTTTACATTTATCTCTCCATCACTGAAATGAGTAACATCACAAGCACCCATGCTAATATCTAAATTTGAACAAATATCTCTTACTAAATTCCTGTTGGCATTGCCAGTAAAAACCTTGATACCACCTAAACACAGGTTCATCTATAATCCTCCTAAAAATTATTTATGTTTTTTAAATCCTTTTAACTCCACCCAACCAGGCTTATTTACCTGGCGAGCTCTTGCAATAGATAAATCTCCTTCTCCAACATCATCCGTTATAGTGGAGCCTGCTGCTATATATCCCCACTCTTTGACAGTAACAGGAGCTACTATATTAGAATTACTACCAATAAATGCATTATCAGCAATATTTGATCTGAACTTCTCTCGTCCATTGTAATTAACGAATACAACTCCACATCCTATATTTACATTATTTCCAACATCTGCATCACCAACATAAGCAAGATGGCTTGCTTTAGTATCATTTCCAAGAGTGGCATTTTTTACTTCAACAAAGTTTCCAATCTTAACTCGTTTTCCAAGATGGCTCTTAGGTCTTAAGTGAGCATAAGGCCCAATATGAGATCCTTCACCAACAGAGCTTGATTCAATTAAGGATGATTCAATATCTACATTATTTCCAATTGTACTATCTACAATTCTAGTATTGCTTCTTATAATACAATCTTCACCAATTATAGTATTACCTTCAATTACACATCCAGGATAAATCACAGTATCCATTCCTACCTGAACATCCTCTTCTATGTAAGTAGCAGATGGGTCTATTATGGTAACACCACTTAACATGAGTTTATTGTTGATTCTTCTTCTCATCTCAGTTTCGCATTCAGACAACTGAATCCTATTATTTACCCCTTGGATTTCTCTAGAGTCATCTATAATACAGGCGCCTACCTTGTAGCCATCTTCATTCATTATACTGATAACATCTGTGAGATAATATTCATTTTGAGCATTGTTGTTACCTATTTTTTTAAGAGCGTCCTTTAGTGCCTTTCCTTCAAAACAATACATTCCTGAATTTACCTCATTGATTAAAAGCTCATTTTGGTTGGCATCCTTCTGCTCAACAATTTTTTCTATTTCTCCATTCTCTTTACGGATAATTCTTCCATAACCTGAAGTATCTTTTAATACAGCTGTTAGTACAGTGCCTTTAAACTCACCCTTTTTATGGAAATCCAATAAGTTTCTTAGGGTGCCAGGGGTAATCAGAGGAGTATCTCCACACAAAATAGTTACTACACTATCATCTTGAATCTCATCTATTGCTTGTATGACAGCAAATCCAGTTCCATATGGAGCACCTTCATATATAGGCTGCTCCTTAAAAACAATTGATCCATTGTTGAAGTAGGTCATCACCTTATCCTTACCATGCCCTGTTATCACTATATTCTTATCTATGTCAGCCATTTTACAGGCATTCAAAACATATTCCAACAATGGCTTGCCACATACTTTATGTAAAACCTTAGGCTCCTTGGATTTCATTCTAGTCCCTTCACCTGCTGCTAAAATTATTGAAATGTTCATTTCTAAATCACCTCACTTATTTATCTCTACATATTATTTTAACTCTTTTCCCCCATAAGTCCACACCTTTTCGACAAAAAAGTAAAAAGAGCCTCAGGCTCTTTCTACTCTGTTGCTAAACTCTTCTCATACTCTGCAAAAATTGCTTCTTGAATCTTTTGCCTTGTGGTGGCATTAATAGGGTGAGCGATGTCTCTAAATTCACCATCCGCCATTTTCCTACTTGGCATAGCAATAAATAATCCGTTTTGGCCTTCTATAACCTTGATGTCATGAACTACGAACTCCTCGTCGAAAGTCACGGAAACGATTGCCTTCATTTTGCCTTCTTCAGTTACTTTTCTTACCCTAACGTCTGTAATCTTCATTGTCTTTCACCACCCTTATAATGTAGATGAACAACTCATCATAATATTCTACAAACATTTTAAAAATCCTTCTTTTTTGTAAAAAAACTTTTATTTTTTTAAAATTTTTAATTTATTTAACCTAAAACTTAAATAATTATTCATTAATCTATTTGTTATGATATAATCTATCAGTAATATGAAACTATGATTAGAATACTAGTACATTTGATATAATATACATAAAGAGAAGTAACTTATTTAGGAGGAAACTGAATGTTTGAATTTATTTTAGATAACCACGATTACAAACATGTGCATTTCATTGGAATAGGCGGTATAAGCATGAGTGGTTTGGCGGAGATATTATTAATAGAAGGTTATAAGGTTACAGGTACTGATAATTCAGACTCTTCAATCGTGAGCAGGTTAAGAAATCTTGGTGCAACAATATATATAGGTCATAGCCGAGAGAATATTCTTGGAGCAGATCTAATAATATATACTGATGCTATCTCATCAAATAATGAGGAGTTATTGGCAGCTTTAAATTCAGGAGCACAAGTTACTGACAGAGCTACTTTCCTTGGAGCATTAATGAAAAACTATAAGAACTCTATAGCAATATCAGGTACACATGGTAAAACCACTACAACCAGTATGGTAGCAACCATTATGAACCATAGTGAACTTAAGCCAACAATACTCATAGGTGGAGAGTTAGATGATATAGGCGGCAATGTAAAACTTGGTACAGATGAATATATCCTTACTGAAGCCTGTGAATATAAAGCTAATATCTTAAAATACTTCCCTACTATGGCAATTATACTTAATATGGATGAAGACCATCTAGATTATTTTAAGAATATGGACCATATTATTGAAACCTTTATAGGATATGTAAAAAATCTAAAAGAAACCAGTTATCTAGTAATCAATATAGATGACCCGAATGCTAACAAGGTAATAAATGAAGCAAAATCACACGTAATAACATTTGGAATTAATAAAAATTGTGATTATAAAGCTGAAAATATAAGATATAATTCTGATGGACTTCCAACATATACCTTGAAGATAAAGAATGCTGAAACTTATGAGATTAGCTTAAGTGTAATGGGAATTCATAATATATATAATTCCTTGGCTGCCATAGCTACAACTCACACTTATGGTATTCCAATGGATAAAATCTCTGAATTAATAACCTTCTATACCGGTGTTCACAGAAGATTGGAACTTAAAGGTTATATCAACAAAACAACAAAGGTTATCGATGACTATGCTCACCATCCAACAGAGATTAGCGCTAGCTTAACAGCCTTGAGAAAATCTACAAATGGAAAAATCTATTGTGTTTTTCAACCTCATACCTTTACTAGAACTAAGGCCTTATTGGATAGCTTTGCAAAATCCTTTGATGGAGCTGATAAAGTAATTATTGCAGATATCTATGCTGCAAGGGAGTTAGATAATGGAGAGATTCACTCTAAGGACTTGTCTAATCGTATAAAGGAAAATGGACAAGATTCCATGTATTTAGGCTCCTTCGAGGAGATTGAAAAGTACCTTGTAAGTGAAGCTAAGGAAAATGATATAATACTTACTATGGGAGCTGGAAATATTTATAAGATTGGGGAATCCATACTTTCTAATTATAGGGATAATAAAGCTGTATAAATAAAGCTTTTAAAGAAGAGTAATAAACAAAACCGCTAAATTATTATAATTGATTTAGTGGTTTTGTTTTGTTCTCATTATTTAACATTATAAATATCCTCAAGCATTTCTTTTACTCCAATCTGGTCATGTATATAAAATGAATAAATCTTTCTATTTATGAGCCTCATATCAGATTTTCCTGGAAGAGTTCTGAAGTTTATATCTTCTTCTTTGATTCCAATTGCATTCCTTCCAATAGATACCATATCAACTAAATTCATATCTGTATTTACATATTTATAGACCTTATAAATTACAGGAATAAAATTTTCTTTAGCCTTTACTGCAAGAGAATAAAGAAACTTTTGCTGAGCATTTATTCTTCCTAAATCTCCATCTATATATCCAGTTTCGTTGTTGCCTTTCCTCCACCTTAAGAAATCCAATGAATTTTTACCATCAAGAATCTGCCGACCCTTCTTTAAATCTATATCAAGTGGCGGATTAGCAGATATATCCTTATATTTCATTTCAAAGGGAACATCAACCTCTACACCACCAACGGTATCTACAATCATCTTTACTCCTTCATAATCTACTTTAAGATAATGATGAATCGGTATATCATTTAGAATATAAGATGCAGTTTTAATAACACCATCAATATCATGGCTATAATATACACTATTTATTTTCCTTTGATCCCCAGAGTTATATCCCTTCCTGTGAACATAGGTATCCCTTGGAATAGATATAACTTCCACATCCTTAGAATCCTGGTTAAAGGAGACAATAAGTATGGTATCAGTTCTTACATCCTCCATACCAAGCACAAGAAAATTTACTCTACTATCATCTTCTACAGCCTCACTTAAAGACTTGTATATCTTTGGCTCCTTAGGCTCTGTTTCCAGCTTGTTCAAAAGACTCTCAGCAATATCAACATCCTCATAGAATCCAAAGCCAAGATTATCTCTTACATTTAGATTCTTCTTCTTTAAATAGGTAGCCGAGCCTGCATAGACAGCAAAAAAGAATATAAAAAAGGATACAATAAAGACTTTCATAAAGGATTTCATAAAAAACCTCCAGTTCTAATCTCTATTGTATCCACTTTAAATTTATCAATTCTTAAGTTCTAGATTTAATATCCGGACTTTCCTAAAAGTCTAAACATATTTTTCTTATATTCTTCTACACCTGGTTGGTCAAATGGATTTACCCCAAGAGTATATCCTGAAATAGCACAGGCCTTTTCAAAGAAGTAGATCAATTTTCCAAAATAATACTCATCTAGCTTTGGTACATTGATTATAAGGTTTGGTACATTTCCATTAACATGCGCCATCAATGTTCCCTCGAAGGCTTTTTTATTAACTAAATCTAAAGTCTTTCCCTTAAGATAATTTAATCCATCTAAGTCCTCAGGAGAACCTTTAAGTATTAATTCATCCTTTGAGTTTTCAATATTTATAGTTGTTTCAAATAGATTTCTTTTGCCATCTTGAATCAATTGACCTATGGAGTGCAAATCAGTAGTGAAGTTAGCACTGCCAGGATATATACCTTTACCATCCTTACCCTCTGATTCGCCAAAGAGCTGTTTCCACCATTCTGCAAGATATTGTAGTGAAGGTTCATAATTAACAAGGATTTCTATTTCCTTACCTTTATTATATAAAACATTTCTTATGGCAGCATATTGATAGCATGGATTCTCTTCAATTACTGGATTGGAATATTCCTTCATTCCATCTAAGGCGCCTTCCATTAGCTTATCTATGTCTATACCAGCAACAGCGATCGGCAATAAGCCTACAGCAGTTAAGACAGAATACCTTCCTCCAATATCATCAGGTATGACAAAGGTTTCATATCCTTCTTCATCAGCAAGCTGTTTTAAGGCTCCTCTTTGTTTATCAGTCGTTGCATAAATCCTATTTTTAGCCTCTTCCTTGCCATATTTATTCTCCATATATTCTTTAAATATTCTAAAGGCAATGGCTGGCTCAGTTGTAGTTCCGGATTTGGATATTACATTTATACTAACATCCTTTCCTTCAATAGCTTCAAATAAATCCTTTAAATAAGTTGTTGAAATATTATTCCCAACGAAATAAATCTCTGGTGTATTTCTCTTCTCCTTTGAAATTACGTTATAGAAGGTGTGAGACAAAGCTTCGATTACAGCCCTTGCACCAAGATAGGAACCACCGATTCCTATAATAACGAAAGCCTGAGAATTCTCTTTGATTCTCTTCGTTGCTTCCTTAATTCTAAAATACTCTTCTTTGTCATAATTCTCAGGAAGTTCCATCCATCCAGTGAATTCACTTCCTGGGCCCTTTTTTTCATGTAAAAGACCATGGCTCTTAGAAATAAATGGTGAAATATACCTCATCTCATAATCCTTTACAAATCCATTTGTAAAATCTAGTCTAATATTCATACTATATACCCCCCCTAATTTAATACAAAGCCTAGAATCATGTTCTAGGCGTTTTTGAAGACTTCCACAAGGACTAGAGCATAATCATCTTCCTGCTCTCCCCAACTGTGGTAGATATATTTATTTTCTATTTCTTCCAAAAGATTGTTGGGATTCTTTTTTATAGTCTCTAAAATCCCCTCTACTCCAAATTCTACCCCATTATGATCCTTTGCTTCTGTTATTCCATCAGTATATAAAAGAATTTTATCTCCCTTTTTTAATTGCACCCTTTTTTCTTCATAAACCATGGTATCAAACAACATAGCTATAGGGTATCCCTTTACTTCAAGCAACTCATATGAGTCCTCATCGAACTTAACCGGTATGCAGTTATGACCTGCATTGGCAAATTTGAACTGATTTGTAATCTTATTATATACTCCATAGAAGATTGTAAAGTACTTGTCTAGTTCCAAATTAAGCATCCCAAACCTTCTATGAAGCTCTGTTAATACAAGGGCTGGACTTAAAATATCGTCTTTTATTCCCCTCATAGTTTGTCTTATAAACATGGTCATCATAGAAGCCGCTACTCCATGACCTGCTACATCACTAATATATATTCCAATATTCTCATCATCAATGTAGTATATGTCAAACATGTCTCCACTGAGCATCTCTGATGCTTTATATATATAGTCTATGTTGATATTGTCTATATTTCCCTTCTTAGGCAATATCTTCTCCTGAATTTTCTTAGCAAACTGAAGATCCTTTCGCATCTTTTTATTTCTATCTATTAATTCAATTTCAAGTTTTCTCTCTCTTGTTACATCTCTGAAAACTTCAACTGCTGCATTTATTTCTCCATTTCCATTTTTTACTGGCGAACTCTTTACAGAGTAATAACGTCCATTAATAATTTCTTCTTTCTGAATAGTTTCACCAGTAGCAATACTCTTATTTGTTATACAAAAGGCACACTTCTTGTCCCTACAGTAGGCCCTATGGCACATCATACCTACTATATCTCCACCCAAAGCTTTCTTCATGGCATCATTAGCATAGATAATCATACCATCTTTATCAACTACACGAACCCAATCAGCCATACCATCCAAAACATCATAGTTAAGAATGTCATACTCTTTAAAATTTATAGTTTCTTTATGAACTTCATTTTTATTCATCATATTATCACCTATAATTTGCATTTGGTGTTACTAACGGTTCGTTAAACTATAGTCAAACTTGTTAAAGGCTATTAGTATACTTATTGTATATCATATTGTTTGTTTTTTCTATATACAACGGGAAATAATTTTTTAAAATTATTTAGCTTTATATGAAAATGAACAAAGATTATTAATATCTAACCTTAACCTGTTCTTCTTCTAGGAATCTTGCCATAGCATATAAGCAATCTGATAATCTATTAACATATTTTATTACTAAGGGGTCTACATTAGCTATCCCTGATAGGGAAATTATTCTTCTCTCAGCTCTTCTACAAACTGTCCTTGCTACGTGTAAATATGCGGATTTAATATTTGAACCCTGTACTATAAATCCCATTGGGTTGTTTAAGAGATTCATGTACTTATCTATTATTTCTTCAAGAAATATAATATCTTCTTCAACAATATGAACTTTTACATTCTCTTGATTTTCAATCGCCAAGTTGGATGCTACGGTAAAGAGCTTATTTTGTATGTTTTGTATCAATTCTCTAATCTCCTGATCCTCAACGTAGTTTTTGGCAAGTCCCAAAAAGCTACCAAGCTCATCTATGGTCCCATAGCTTTCTACTCTGATATCATCCTTATTAACCCTATTTCCATCAAAAAGAGAAGTGGTTCCCTTGTCTCCAGTCTTAGTATAAATTTTCATTTAATCCCCCTATTCATCTTTCTTAGGTGGTCTTGGTCCATAAAATTGATAATAATCTACTTTGATTCTTCCATTATAAAGCTTACGCTTTCTATCTGCTTTTTTTCCATATAGCTTCTCAAATTCCTCTTCTGAGGTTATCAGGTACATAGACCAGGTATCCAATTCTTTAAACTTATTTCCAAGGTCTATATAAAGCTGTTGGATTTCCTCTTTTTCTCCCATTCTCTCTCCATAAGGTGGATTTGTAATTACTACTCCATATTCATTACGGAGATCTACATCCCTCATATCCTTCATGAAAAATTGAATATCATCTTCAAGGCCCAAATTTGCTGCATTGTCTCTAGCTCTTAGAATAGAACGTTTATCTATATCGCATCCAAGAATATCGAGCTTTACATCGTTATCAATTGCCTTGAAGGCATCTCTTCTAACCTCTGTCCAAAACTCTTTTGGAATCCTAGGCCATTCTTCTGCTGCAAACTTTCTATCTAATCCCGGAGCTATGTTCTTGCCAATCATAGCTGCTTCTATAGGTATAGTCCCAGAACCACAAAATGGATCCAATAGTGTTCTATCCTTATTCCAATAGCTTAAAAGAATCATTGCAGCAGCAAGTGTTTCTTTTATTGGTGCATCCCCTGCTCTATCCCTATACCCTCTCTTATGAAGACCCTCACCAGATGTATCAATAGTAAGTGTAGCTATGTCCTTAAGCAAAGATACTTCTACTGTGTATTTTGGTCCAGTTTTTTCAAACCAATCTACATGATACTTGGTCTTTAATTTTTCGACTATAGCCTTTTCTACTATTCTCTGTGAATCAGAGATGCTAAACAATTTAGAGGATACACTCTTTCCCTCTACTACAAAATTACCATCTTCAGGTATCCACTCATCCCAAGGAAGTGCCTTGGTTCCTTCAAAGAGCTCATCAAAAGTTAAAGCCTTGAATTCTCCAACTTTAAGTAGTACTCTATCTGCTGTTCTAAGCCAAATATTTGTCCTAGCAATATCTTTTTCTGATGCAGGAAATGTTAGTTTTCCATTTTCAACCTGTACATTTTCAAACCCTAGATCTATAAGCTCTCTTTTACAGACAGCTTCAAGTCCAAAGGTTGTAGTTGCTATTAATTCTATATTTCCCATATTATCTTCTCCTCAACTAATCTACCTTTATTATACATTATTATTTTAATATTAGAATGTTTTTATTAATTTTGGGTATAAAAGATTTATTAGGGTATAATTATCCTTGTAAAAATACTTTAGAAATTAACATTAAAGGAGGATATTTTATGAAGAGTTTAGGAGCATTATATGCAAGTGGTGACTGGAAAGGTGAAAAACACGTACCTGTAATCCATGCACCTGAAAATGCAAATAAGGATGAATTTATCGACGTTAAAGTACTAATTGGAGAGGAAATAGCACATCCAAATACTTTTGAACATCATATAGTTTGGGTTAAATTATACTTCCAACCAGAAGGCGGAAAACCAGTAGAAGTTGCAGATGTAAACTTCTCAGCACATGGTGAGCTAGGAGTAGTTACAGATTATGTTGCTACAGCAAGATTTAAAGCAGAAAAATCAGGAACACTTTACGCAGCAAGCTATTGCAACATCCATGGACTTTGGGAAAACAGCCAAGAATTAGTTGTTGTAGAATAGTTGACTTTATTTTAATTTTATAATAATATATCCTTAATTCAATAATTGCGATGAAAATTTAGTAGCAAATAGCTTAATTATTTAGAGATCCGATGATGGTGGAAATTCGGTTAATGGGATATTAGTGAATTACAGTTTTCTTAATAAGTCGCAAAGAAGACCACACTTTACGTGGTTAGAGGCTATTGCAAATTAAGGTGGTACCACGGGTTTTCTCTCGTCCTTTGGATAAGAGAAAACCTATTTTTATTTATGGAGGGAATATTTATGAGGAATGTAATGGATATCCTTAACGAAAGAGGATATATTGACCAGGTGACATTTGAGGATGAGCTTAGGGAGCTTTTAAATAAAGAATCCGTCACTTTTTATATAGGCTTTGATGCTACGGCAGACAGCCTTACACTTGGTCATTTTGTACAGATAATGGTTATGATGCATATGCAACAAGCTGGACACAGACCTATAGCTCTTATCGGTGGGGGAACAACCATGATAGGCGACCCAAGTGGTAAATCCGATATGAGAAAAGTTATGACCAGGGAATTTATTGACCACAATGCAGAAAGATTTAAAGAGCAACTTGGTCAGTTCCTTGACTTTAGCGAAGGTAAGGCTATAATGGACAATAATGCAAATTGGCTTTTAGATCTAAACTTCGTAAACTTTATGAGAGAAATAGGAGTTCATTTCTCAGTTAATAAGATGCTTCAAATGGATGCATATAAGAGCAGAATGGAAAGAGGATTGACTTTCTTTGAATTTGGATATATGCTTCTACAATCATATGACTTTTTAGAACTATACAGAAAATACAACTGCAAGCTTCAGCTTGGAGGAAGTGATCAATGGTCCAATATCCTTGGTGGATATGATTTAGTAAGAAAGCTAGAAGGAGATAAGGTATATGCCATGACCTTTAAGCTATTAACTACAGCTGAAGGAAAGAAGATGGGTAAGACCGAATCTGGAACAATTTGGCTTGATCCAAATAAAACTGCACCATATGAGTTATATCAATATATGAGAAATGTAGATGATAGAGATGTGGAGAAATTCCTAGCTCTATTAACCTTCCTGCCAATGGATGAGGTAAGAAGACTTGGAGCCTTTAAGGATGCAGAAATCAATAAAGCCAAAGAAGTTCTTGCCTTTGAGGTAACAAAGCTAATCCATGGAGAAGAAGAAGCTACAAAGGCTCAAAATGCAGCTAAAGCATTGTTCTCAGGGGGAGCCCAAGAAGGTTCAATACCATTTACCGAAATGGATAAGAAAATCTTTGAAGAGGGAATTGGAATCCTTGATCTGCTAAAGGAATTGGGATTGACAAAATCAAATGGAGAAGGCAGAAGACTAGTAGAACAAGGCGGTATTGTTATAGATGATGTGAAGATTGAAGCCATTGACAAAACTGTAACGCTAGATGATTTTAAGGACGGAAAGATATTAATAAGAAAAGGTAAAAAAGTATATCATCAGGTAAGAATCTAAAAAACGGGCAGATGCCCGTTTTATTTGTATATGAGATTTTATGAGTCCCTTGGTATTTATCAAAAGAAATGGGTATCAATAATTTAAGAATATCAATATAAATAGAGGAGGGGCACCATGTTAAGTGATAAAGAGTTAATCGGAAAACTAGAATCAGAATACAAGGAATATTATTACACAAAGTATACCATTCCTAAACCTTACTTTGAGAAACTCGAAGATGTAAAAGCAATAGTATTGGGAAGCAATCCAATGGCTGTAGGTGACTATGCAGGTTCTGAGTATGTATTCGACCTAAATCACTTTAACCAAAATAGGGGCAAAAGTCCTGTATTTGATAAAATCTACAATAACTTAAATGCTATAGGTCTTGACTTATGGGACGTCTATGTACAGAACCTATGTAAGAACTATTTTATAAACCTATCTGTACACGATGATAAGTGGGTTGAAATAGCTAAATTATGGGCAAAGGTAATCAAACAAGAGTTGGATACGCTTTTTGCTGAAGATATTCCAGTATTAGTAACAGCACCTTGGATATTAGTTCCTCTTGTAAATGAACATAAGGAAGCAGATTACTACTATGATAAAAAGAAATTCATACAACCTAATGAAAACAAGCTGGGAAGAACAATTATACCTTTATTTAGACAGTCGATGTATGCCCTAACTGACCCTAAATGGAAAGGATATAAAGAAACAGTTCAAAATATATTCAAATAGAAAAATCTAAGTACTTACAAGCTAGAAGGAGTAATTTCAAGTTGCTTCTTCTAGCTTTTTTATATAACTCACCATATCATCATAGTATCTTAATATTATACTAAATCTCAATTATATAACTTTCTTAACAAACTTATTTCTTCCCTATAACCATCTAATTCATTAGGAGTTTCTAAAAAGAAGGGTAGTTGGCGAAGCTTAGGATGTTTTATTATACATCATTTGGATCTATATCCTTGGCCTTACTCCCTCTAGGATTCCTCGTAAAGAATTGAAAGGTATTGGCTCCAATTTTCAATGCATCCTTTCCCATTGCTTCAAATCCTTTAGAAGTTGATAAATGACACCCTATATTTAACATTTTTATCCTCCAAATCTTTCATATCTACTGATTTATCCTAAATATATTATAATCCAATAGAAGGGCTATATAAATAGCTAAAAACTTTTTATAATTGTGATTATAGAAACTAGAGAAACTTACTTTCTTATTAAACTAATTAAATTTTCAATAATAATACTGGTAACATTGAGTAAATAAGGGTAAAATCATATTAACAAATATTTTACAAAGGAGAATCATATATGAGTAAATACATCATACTCTACAGACATGCAATGGCAGAAGATAAGTCAAATGCCTCAGAAGATGAATTGAGAGCTCTATCCATAAGAGGTAAAAGATTATTAAAGAAAAGTGCAGAAGGTTTCAAAACCATGTTAGGTAAGAAGAAAAAGGTTATTATCTACTCAAGTCCTAAGTTAAGAGCAAAGGAAACTGCAGAGATGCTTTCAGATGAACTTGAAGTTGAAAAGCCTCAATATATTGATTTCCTTGCACACGGTGGAAATATTCGTAATGTAAGAAATATACTTAATGAAATCGAGCCAGGAACAGTAGCTGTACTAGTTGGTCAACAACCATACCTATCAGTTTGGAGCCAAGAGCTTTCAGGTGTGTTTATTCCTTTTAAAAAGGGATCTGCAGCTTGTTTTAAGTTCCCTGATGAGGAAATTGGAGAAAGCAAGGCTGAATTAAGATGGTATATGCAAGCTAGAGACTTTATAAAGGTTAGTGAAAAATAAGATTGACTAGGCGTAGTGCCTTAAGAAATTTAATCGAGTAGGAAAACCCTACTCGATTTTTTATTACGAATAGGAAAGCACCACTTTTAATCATTTATATAATAGGACTTTCCGTTGATGAGTAACAAGAAAAGCTACGAATAAGTCTTCTTTAGAAGCTTTTCTTATTTTAAACTATTAAATATAGTATTAAGCAAAATACCATTACTATCCTGACTTAGTTCCCAAATCATAGCTCCGCCAAGACCCTTTGTTTTTATATACTGAGCTTTTATCGCCAAGGAATCTTTATCATCATAACTTATAAAGGTAGAGCCATTATATATCCAAGGCACCTTGGCTTCAGAATGAAAATGTTTTTTAAATCCATTCGCATTAAGCAATCTTACAACTTCTTTATAAGCAATGGATTTTCCTCCAGAATAGCTTTGCAAAAATCCATTATTAGATTTTTTAACATTATCATATTTATAACCATAAAAAGGTAATCCCATGTTGAGCTTGTCCGCTGGAAATCCTGCATTTAACCATAGATTTATTGCAGAATCCACACTCCATTTATGCTGTGGAGAATTGCCACTGACATTATACAGTGGTGCGTTGAAATCAGTATACTTGTCCCAGTTTCCATGGATATCATAGGTCATTATACTTCCAAAATCCACAATTTTACTAATTTTATTAAGCTCTATATTATTTACATAAGACTTGCTTGTCCCTCCTGAGAATGTTAGAACATAGCGCTTTCCATCCCTAGTCCCTTGTTGGTCCAGTTTTTCCCTTAGAGTTTTTAAAAGCAGGGTAAAATTCACCTTGTCTTCAGGTCTTTTTGAGTTCTTTGGTAAACCGCCTGATACAGGGTATTCCCAGTCTAAGTCCACTCCATCCAATTTGTATTTGACTAAGAATTCAACAACACTATCAGCAAATTTCTGTCTTGAACTCTCCGTCAAAGCCACATCAGAAAACTTATCAGACCATGTCCATCCCCCTACTGAAATTAGGATTTTTAAGTTCTTATTCTTGCTCTTTAATTCATTCAGCTTACTAAAGTTCGAAGGATCTATATTTGAATCTCCAAGCATAATTTTCAAGTCAGTCCCTATATTAGCAAAGGCGTACTTAATATGAGTGAGTTTACTTGCATCAATTCTATCAGGAGTAAATCCAGAGTAAGCAGACCAACCAGCATAATAGCCTACTATATTCTTCTTACCACTACTTGTTTTACCAGCATAAGCTTTTGGTGCCTCTTTTGTTGTTTCCTCAGAATTAGTACTAGGTTTTTTAGATTCGACATTCTTTGAAGACTCACCAATTACTTCTTCTTTAATCTCTTTATAATCTTCTTTTTTCCTATATACCTTATCAGAAGCTTCTTTTAGCATATCATTCATACTAAAATATCCTGTGAAGATTGCATTTTCATTTTTTCCATCGGAATAGGCATAAATAGAAGCATAAATTCCAAGGACCATTAAAATCAACACAAAGAATCCAACAATCATAATTTTAACATTTTGTGTTCTAGCCATCATAGCATCCTTTCATTACCAGTTATTATGGTTAATTTATTTTCTCTACTAATGGTATCAAGAAATTATGCTGTAAACAATACTTAAAAGCCTGGTAATTTCAGGGCTAGAGCTTAAAATATTCCTCCAATTTTATAGGTCCTGCCAATATATCCCTATCGATATAAAGCCTTCCAGAAGAATTTGATTTCACACTCCATTTTACTAGCATAATGCTTCCATATGCTATTTCAATCCCGGTAATGCATCTTGGATGTACACAGCTTCCATCATTAAAATAAGGGGCTTCACCTGGGAAGGAGAATGCAGGTCTATGATTGTGGCCAGCTATAAGCATATTGTGATTTTTCTCTACCCAAGTTGACAACCTGTTTGCTACCCTATATCGCTTTTTATAATTCTTGGCAGTCCTTGTTGTATCATTTATACCTAGAAATTCCAAAGGGGTCCAAATATACCTAACTAAAAATCTTGTAAAAAGCCAGAGGTCGCTATTTATAAAATCCATTGGTTATTCGATGTATCCTATTCATAAAAAATCACCCCAGAAAACTATTAATACATAATATTCCTGGGGTGATAAAATGCTTATTTATTCAATTCTCTTAATCTTGGATATAATACGTTATTTTCATAATAAATATGTTGAGTAAGATTGTCTTCAAATTCCTTTAACTTCTCATAAGTGCTTTCGTAGGTAGGACAAGCATCTCCTGGAAGGGTATAGTTATTTGTTACATTTCTTATCTCTTTAAAAATTTCCAATGTTTTTGTATGCTCAGCTTTATCTTCGTCTATACTATTTATAGCCTTAACTAAAAGTTCCTTAGATTCAGATGATAAGTATGCTTCAAGTATATCGTATTGTAAGGATTCCTGTTTTATAAGTTGAGCTTCAAGCTCCGTTTTTAAGGTATAAAATAGCTTATGGACATCATAAAGCTCAGGATTTCCAGGTCCATGTACTCTTAATATTGTAGTTACAAGTTTACCAAGTTTTCCAAGCTCCATCCATGAATAGCCGTGATAATTATTAATAATATAATCTATCAGCCTATTTGTAGGAAGTTCAGTATAATCCTTTTTTTCAGCTGTTTGCCTATTATTAAGTTCGCTCATCTAATTACCTCCATTTATTTTATCTTTTTTAACCTTCGTAATATAGTTTTAGTATAAAGCATTTAAAAATGCATTTCTTTGACTTAGGTCAATTTTTCAATATTTTCTTACCTGAGTCCTTAATCATTACTAGAATTTACGCCCGTTCCAAAAGTCTAGAATATGAACGATCAATAAAAACAGCTCCAAATGGTGCTGTTATCAATATGGATAATACAGCTACTGTTAAAATTTGTTGCCCACTAGCTATTCCCATTGAAAGAGGAATTGCTCCAATTGCTGCCTGTACAGTTGCTTTAGGAGTATATGCCAGCATACAAAATAGTCTTTCTTTTCTTTTTAAATCAGTTTTTAAGAGTGAAACATACACTCCAATCATTCTAAATACCAAGGTTCCTAAAACAATTGCTATTCCATATCCTCCTGCTTGAAGAGCATAATTTAGATCAACAGTTGCTCCCACTAGGACAAATAACAGAACCTCTGCCCCCACCCATAGCTTGTTATACTTAGAGGCAAGCCTTACAGCCAGTATATTGTAATTTCTAAAAATCACAATTCCCACACTCATTATACCTAGCAATCCTGAGATTGGTAATATCCCTTCTAAGCTATTTTGCAATTCCAAAAGTAAAAAAGATATGCTTAGAATAATAATAATCTTTACTGTATCCCTCATATGAAACTTCTTGAAAAACTTGGTTAATCCAGTTCCAATAATGGCCCCAATTAAAATACCTAATAAAATAGAAATTGGAATTTGTAAGAAACTCGATGCAGAAACGTCTCTTCCTGTGACCAATGATACAAATGCTGTAAATAAGACAATAACAAATACATCATCAACTGAAGCCCCAGCTAGGATTAATTGGGGAATGCTTCTTTCTTTACCATAACCCTCTCCCATAATTTTTAGCATTCTTGGAACAACTACAGCAGGTGATACCGCTGCCAATATACTTCCCATAAGTGCAGCTTCTAAAACCGATATACCTAAAATCCTTGGCGCAATTAGTATAGCACCTAAGATTTCAAAGCAGGCAGGAACAAAACACATTAGTATAGCTGGTCTTCCTACTCTTTTTAAATCTGAAATATCCAATGATAAACCTGCTCTGGTCAGTATAATAATCAATGCCATCTGCCGTAAGTCAGCAGAAATATCCAATAAAGATGTATCTAATAAATCTAGACCATAGGGACCTAAAATCATACCAGTTATGATCATACCCAATAAACTAGGTAATTTAAGGACGTTGAATAGTTTACCAATTATAAGACCTAATAAAAAAACCACGGCTAAACTTGTAAGCATATAATCTCCTCCATTTTTAAAGAAAAAAAGCTGATAACACCTGCGTATAGTTCGCAGAAGTCATCAGCATAATTGCGGTTTAGGTTATTACCTAGGGAGAACTTCATTCCCAATACACTGTATAATAGCATATTTAAATCTTATTTTCAATTAATTTATTTTGATATAAGTGCTGGCTTATTTCATCCTTTCCAAATCAGTTGAAATTAACTGATATTTAAAGTAGAATGAAATAACGAGATGAGAGACTCTCACTATAGCAACAACTATATTAAAGAAATTGAGAGGTTCATATATGAAGAAAAAAGACATACTTGAATTAAAAAAACGTTTAAAAAAAGACCAATGCACCTTTACGCGGATGTGTGGATGCTTTGTTAATGCAGAGAAGAATATTATTCTAGAATTAAAAGAAACCTTCTTGAATTTAGAAGAGGATGATTACTTTAAATACTTAGAAATTGCAAAAAAAGTTTTATCTGGTACTGTAGGGAACAACATCTTAGAACTTAACTTTCCAGAAGGTGAAATAAGCGAAAAGCAAACTTTCTTAACCCATCTTAAGAAGAGTAAATTAAAGGATGATGTTCTTATTAATGATTTATATACTTCAGTAATCGATAATTATGATTTTACAGGTAATTTTTTAATCCTATTATTCCATGATGTATATGACATAATCACTAAAACATCCGATAATTTAAAGATTGATGAATCTGAGGAAGTCTATGAATACATCTTATGCGCTATTTGTCCTGTTTCACTTTCAGCTCCTGGGCTAAGCTATTACGAAGATGAAAATAGGATAAAATCCCGCTTACGTGATTGGCTAGTAGGAGCACCAATAAATGGCTTTGTTTACCCTGCTTTCATCGACCGTGGTGCAGATGTAAACTCAATTATGTATTATACAAAAAATGCAAAGGATACGCATCCTGAATTAATGGAAAATATACTAGGTTGCTCTTCAAAAGATACTTCTGCTATTCAGAAGGAAAAGTTCCAATACATTGTAAAGGATTCTATTGGTGTTGATGAAGATGAAGTAGAAGAACTATATATGAAAGTTCAAGATAACTTAAACACCCTAGTCGAAGAACATAAATCAATATCCGATGATACAAATGAGGATCCAATAAAATTAACAAAAGCAGAACTTCAAAATGTCCTTATAGATAGCGGTGTTTCTGAAGAGCATACTGCAAGAATTGAAAAATACTACGAAGCTGAATTCAGCGATGAGGTACCATTAGTAGAAAATCTTATTGATGGAAAAGTCCTTATGGTTAATGAACTAAGAAAAAAGGAAAGAAATCTAGAAAAACAAGTAGACTATCTAAAGGCTAAACTTGAGCAACTAAATCCAGAAGATAAAAATTATGATATTATATTACATGTAAGGTCTGAGAAGGTAGATGAAATAAAAACTCAAATAATAGATGGGAAAGAATATATAGTAATTCCTGTTTATGAGTATGAAAAGACTTCCATTTGTGAAATAAAGTGATAAAAGGCCACCTTTTATCACTTTTAAATCCACCTTACCACTCAATTGAACATCTTCATGGTTTACCCGTTTAATTGACATTAATCTCTGAATATAATATACTAAATTTAACATAAACAACTTTGATATTGGTTCATTTTATTTTATGAATAGGGAATTAGGTTAGAATCCTAAACAGTCCTGCTGCCGTAATGAGATAGCAGTTTTTATGCGAAAGCAAACCACTGGGTAAAATCTGGGAAGGTTAAAAACTTGCATTGACCTCTAAGTCGGAATACCTGCCAATATCCTTTGCGTAAGAACCGCAAATACTATATCTTACAGAGATAGGATGATAGTAGACCTAGCTAAATCTTTAGAAGGATCATTCTAAGGTTTACTTTGTGGTTATTTACGTTTCGGATGAGTTCCGAGGCGTTTTTTTTATGACCGAACTTAAATGCATCGCTAGAAAGCTAATGGATTCAAGTTCTGAGACCATATTATTATATGGGCAATACAAAAAAGAAAATGGAGGGAAAAGATGAAGAAATTCATATTAATTACAATCACAATACTTATTCTAGCATCAATTTTAACAGGGTGTTCTACAACACAAAATTCAAAAAATGAAGAGCCTGCTGCTTTAGATAAACCATTGATAATAATTGATCCATCTGGAAACGAAATTACCATCAAGGAAGAAATAGATTCAATAATATCTCTAGCCCCATCGAATACAGAAATTTTAATAGAACTAGGCTATAAAGATAAAATCATAGCAGCTGATACCCAATCCCAAACCTTAGGAGTATTACCTGAAAATCTACCTTTTTTTGATTTAATGTCTCCAGATATTGAGCAAATAATAGCATTAAAGCCAGATATAATAATAGTAACCGGAATGAGCACAGTAGAAGGAAATGACCCATTTAAACCTGCTGCTGACTTAGGAATACCTGTTGCATATATTCCTTCAAGTGAGAGTATTGAACAGATTTATAATGACATCATTTTTATTTCTAAAGTTTTAAATGAAGAAGCTAAGGGCCAGGAAATAGTAGATAACATGAAAGAAGAAATTGCTAATATAAAAGCTATCGGAGATACTATCGAGGATAAGAAATCAGTCTACTTTGAAATAGGTGCTGCTCCATATATGTATAGCTTTGGAAAAGGTGTCTTTTTAAATGAAATGATCGAAATAATCGGAGCAAAGAATGCCTTAGGAGACCAGGAAAGCTGGATATCCGTATCAGAAGAAGCAGTTCTTAATGCAAATCCTGATGTAATATTAACAAATGTTAATTATATCGATAACCCTGTTGATGAAATAAAATCACGCTTGGGATGGGAATCAATTAGTGCTATAAAAAATAGTGAAGTATATTATGTTGATAATATGAAGACCTCCCTTCCAAATCATAATATCCTAATTGGATTAAAAGAAATGGCTAAGGCTGTATATCCAGATAAATATTAATTAAAATGAAAACTAAAATTTATATTTTAACAACTATCATTATATGCCTTATTGTGATTATTATGGGGGTTGGTATCGGAAGTGTTTATGTTCCACCTGCAACTACAATAAATATTATTATGAATAAATTATTTTCAACTCCTTTATTACATTATATTGAAGAAGCCTCAGTTTCCATAGTTTGGAATCTAAGAATTCCGCGGACCTTATTGGCGTTTATAGTAGGGGGTGCATTGGCAGTGAGCGGTACTGTAATGCAATCTGTACTTAAAAATCCACTGGCTTCCTCCTATACCCTGGGAGTGTCTTCAGGAGCTTCAGTAGGTGCCGGAATAGTAATAGTTACAGGATTAAGTATTCCTTTTTTAGGAATGTTTATTCTCCCTGTATTCGGATTGACCTTTGGTCTATTAACAGTATTCTTAGCAGTAAGCTTTACAGCCAAGCTAGATAAAAACATGTCCAACAATACTATAATTTTAGTAGGAATGGTATTTTCACTATTTATCAATGCCATTCTAACACTTATGTCAACCATAGGAAGAGAACATTTACAGCAACTAATTTTCTGGCAAATGGGTAGCTTTTCTTCTAGGGAGTGGTCAAGTGTACTAATACTTTTACCGATGGTACTAATTTGTGTGATAATATTAATCAGATATTCTAGAGAGCTTGACTTAATGACCTTTGGTGAGGAACAGGCCTCCGCAGTTGGAGTGGAGATTAACAAGGTTAAATGGACATTACTTGGTTTGTCAGCGGCCTTAACAGGCAGCGCAATTTCCTTTGTAGGTGTAATAGGGTTTATTGATTTAATAGCTCCTCATGTAGTAAGAAGATTTTTTGGATCTTCACATAAAATTGTAATTCCAATGTCCTTATTTATAGGCGGAGCATTTATGGTGATATGTGACTTAATAGCTAGAACCGTTATATCACCTTCTGAACTCCCCGTAGGAGCTGTAACCGCACTAATTGGAGCACCATTCTTTGCATATGTTTATTTTTTAAATAGAAAGGTTCGATAATATGTTGGAATTAAAAAAGGTATCTGCGGGTTATGATGGTATAGATGTCCTTAAGGATATCTCCTTAACTCTTGAACATGGTAAAAATCTCTGCATTATTGGGCCAAATGGTTGTGGTAAAACTACACTAATTAAGGCAATAGCAGGTCTTATACCTGCAAAGGGAAAGATATTAATCGACGATAAAGATCTTAGTAAGATGAAAAGACATGAGATAGCCAGTAAAATTGCAGTTATGAGCCAGTTTTCAACAATATTCTTTTCATATTCTGTATATGAAACTGTGCTACTTGGTAGGTATCTACATATGAAAGGTGTATTTAAAGGCCCTTCATCCTATGATAAAAGCTGTGTAGAGAAATGTTTAAAGGCTGTTGGCTTATATAAATTAAAGGACAAACAAATAAATACCCTCTCAGGAGGACAGCTTCAAAGAGTTTACCTTGCTCGTACCTTAGCACAAGAACCTAATATCATTTTACTAGATGAGCCTACTAATCATCTTGATCTAAGATATCAAGCAGAGCTAATAGATTATCTAAAGGAATGGTCTAAGGAAGAGGGACATTCCATAGTAGGTGTATTACATGATATAAACCTTGCCATGAGACTTGCTGATAATATTCTAGTACTTGAAGATGGCTATGTGAAATCATATGGAAGTGCTAATAATGCCATTACAAATGAAATCTTAAACAGCGTATATGGAATGGATGTTGTAGGATTTATGTTAGATTCCTTAAAAAAATGGGAAAGCATTGCAAATTTTTAAGAGGTGAAAATATGAGCGATTTATATAGAAGCAAGTATGAAGCATACCCATTCTTACATGATACACCAGAAGACTTAAGATGCGATTTTGAAATATTTACAGATGAACTTTCAAGTATGGTAGGACTTTTAAGAGCGAAAATTGAAGATGATAGGCTTAAGGAAGAATTATTGAAAATATGCGAGCTAATCTATCATATAAACCCATCACTTCGGACATTTATCTCAGTTACCGATGAAGAGCTTTACTGGTTGGAGAGTTGTACAAACAGAATATACAATGAAGTAAAAGGAAGATGCGAAAAATTCGTTCTTAACCAAGGATGTGAAAGTGCATGCCTTTCTCACATACTCCGAACAAAGTTTAAAGCATTAGTAAGAATGCTATATAGGCATAGTTACTCTGGAAATAATGTGGATAATATACTATTTGATTTTGCAAATCTTTTATCCGGTTATTTCTTCAACCTTGCTATTAAACTAAATCAAATAAATGGTATTGATGAAATTGAATTTGTAAGTAGAAATTACAAATAGGAGTTTAAATTATGACTAATTTTAAAGGTAAAAAATTTGTAGCATCATATAGTGGAGGTAAAGATAGTACTCTAGCTATTTACCGGGCAATTTCCCAAGGTATGATTCCACTGGAATTGATAATAACCTATAATACAGATAAAGAAAGGTCTTGGTTTCACGGTATACCACAGGCTGTTCTAGATAATATATCAAAGGAAATCAATATCCCAGTATCTCTGATTAAAACAACTGGAGAAGAATATACTAAGAACTTCGAAGCCAAGTTATTAGAGGCCAAAATTAAAGGAGCAGAAGTTTGTGTCTTTGGGGACATAGATATAGAAGGACATTTTGAATGGTGTACCGATAGATGTAAGTTGGTAGGAATGGAAGCATACTTTCCCTTATGGAAAGAATCTAGAAAAAATCTAGTATATGAATTTATAGACCTGGGCTTCAAGACTATTATCACTATAGTTGATAATTCTAGAATGCCTGAAGAATTTGCAGGTAAAATACTAACGAAAGAAATCGCTAATGCTATTGAAAAGTCAGGTGCTGATATCTGTGGTGAAAATGGTGAATATCATACTTTCGTCTTCGATGGCCCAATATACAAGAACCCTATTAAATATACTGCTGGTAAAAAGATAAATATAGATAATTTCACAGTGATACCTATAGAATAAAATCATGAAATGCTGAAGAAGGTAAATTTTGTTTTGGAATAGAACAAAATTTGCCTTCTTTTGTTTTATACTTATTAAATAGTAGTCCCTACAATACTCTTATGTGGATTTATTTCCATAATTGGTATGATATCTTTACATGCAAAAAAAAACAAGAAAATATTTAAATACTCTTTAATGGTATTTATATTTCTTGCTTACTGGTATTAGTCTTAAAAGACCTTTAGGATTATAATAAACTATGGTGCCCAGAGCCGGAATCGAACCAGCGACACGTAGATTTTCAGTCTACTGCTCTACCGACTGAGCTATCTGGGCTTATGTATTTGTTTTATTGGCAGTAACTTGTTACCCATCTTAGTTTAACATAATCTCACGGATTAAGCGATTCACACGAAATCGAAGATTTCGGTTCTCTGCTTATACCGACTGAGCTATCTGGGCTTATTTAAATAATATTACTGATAGTAACTTATATCGTTAATGATTAATACATACCAGCAGTTTCGCAACACAAATTCATTTGCTCGATTCACTCGCATGAATTTGGTGCTCATTGCATTTGACCTACCTGCAATTCGCTAACGCTCATTGGGTTAGGTCATAAGACTGAGCTATCTGGGCTTATTTATTTAATTGGCTGGGGCGGCAGGACTCGAACCTGCGGAATGCTAGAGTCAAAGTCTAGTGCCTTACCGACTTGGCGACGCCCCAAAGAAATGTTTTTGTGGTGCACCTATTATATAAAAATGGAGCGGGTGAAGGGGATCGAACCCTCGCAACCAGCTTGGAAGGCTGGGGCTCTACCACTGAGCTACACCCGCTTATAACTTTAGTTAAAAAAAATGAAGAAACCTTCTTCATAAATTAACTGGAGCGGAAGACGAGATTCGAACTCGCGACCCTCGCCTTGGCAAGGCGATGC
>CAZAJU010000008.1:0-35826 GCA_964485455.1 uncultured Tissierella sp. | reverse complement strand
ATTCAGCTAATTTAGCTGTCCAGTTTGATGATCTTTCTTTGTCTGCAAGGTAAACATTTTCGTTAGTAATTATAGTTCCAACGAAGTTTATTGTCTTTCCATGAGCAGCATAAAGATCATGTACTGCTGGGTTGTTCATTTGGTGATATGTTGTATTCTTATCACAAGCTGATACACAGTTACCACTTACTATAGCTCCATCCATTATTTCAGTTGGATAAAGAATAGTTGGTACGATTTGTTTAGCGTCTACTCCATAAACATAAGTGTCATGAAGTAATCCTTGAGTTTGAAGCATTTGTACATAAGCCACCTTTGGAAGCTCAGGATATTTCTTGATTCCTTCTAAGAAAGGAACAGTTTCAAATACTTCTACTGTATCAGGAGTAAGGCTCTTAGCAGTTTCAGCAAGATAAGCGGCAGCTTTGAATCCTGCGAATCTAACAGCTTTCTCATGAGCAGGTTGTTTCAAACCTTCAACAGGTTCACATTTTAAAACAAGATTAATTGTTTTAGAGAATGGTGTGAAATCTGCTCCAGGTCCTGACATGTCGATGATACCCTCTTGGAAACCAACGATTTTACCGGTAGTCATTACTGTCATACCCTTTAATACATTAGTCTTTCCGGAACCAACAACATCAACCTTTGACAATATTCCAGGGAATACTCCACCAGGTCCTTCCACCTTAACTCTTGGTTCTACTACGTCTTTAACTGGTGTAACTCTTACACTTTCACCAGGTTTAGCAATATCAACCTCAACTGAAGCAAGGTGCTCATCCTCGCTGATAAGCTTTATAAGCTCTTCTTTATTAACTGACAATACACCATTTTCTAGTTTTGTTGTATCACTAAATTGCACATCTTTAATTAGTACATGGCCTAATTCTAGACGCATACATTCACCTCCTCTTATATTTACATGTATATATTTAATCCTGGCAACCAGGTTTAAATCTAAATTAAATTTTTCACAATTTTTGAGTTTTTTCACATGATGACTTTCTAAATTCTGTGATTAAGATCAGACAAAATAACATATTTTGTCTAGCATAGGCAGGAAATGTTTAGTATATTTTGTTTATATTCTACCATTCATATTATACCCTATAAATCACAAAATATATAGCTTTTTTTTATTTTTTTCAAAACAATAAAAAAGCAAATAGACGCCGCCTATTTACTCTGTTAATCACCATTTTACAGGTTATCAGAGTTCTGTCAAAGTATGGTCCTTTTTACCTGAGAGCATCAGTATAGACTTGGCTATCTATAAATTACCCCTTCGGCGCCTAAGTAGGTCTCTCCCATAAATTTCATCCAGAATACTGTTTTATTTTGATTTTTATGATTTAATATCATATTGTTTAAGTATATAGGAAACTGCCATGCAGTTTAAACATACACAGAAACAAGATGTTTACCATCTTGTTATAAAATTAACTAAATCTTAATCATATTATATACTAATGGTTTATTTTTTTCAATAGGTTTATCGCTTATTATTAATAAATTTTATATTGAAAATATTCATATTTTTTGACTCATTAGAATCATTTAGTTAATATTAGGAAAGTCTAATTGTCTTAAGGCTTCATAAAGAATTATATTAGCTGAATTAGATAGGTTTAGTGACCTACCAATAGGAATCATAGGGATCCTTATTGTGCGGTCTTGATACCTTTCTATTAATTCATCTGGTAAACCCTTTGTTTCTTTTCCAAATACAAAAAAGGTATTATCAGTATATTTAAAATCTGAATATTTATTATCAGTCTTTGTAGTTGCATAATAAAAAACTCCATCAGGAAACTTTGATAGAACTTCATCAAAACTATCATAATAATGTATATCTACTAAATGCCAGTAATCTAGTCCTGACCTTTTTAAATACTTATCACTTACAGAAAATCCAAGAGGTCTTACAAGATGCAAAGAAGTTCCTGTTAAAGCACAGGTTCTAGCAATACTTCCAGTGTTATGTGGTATTTCAGGCTCTACTAATACAATATTTAACGCCAATTATAATTCATCTCCCAATATAAACTTTTCAATTACTTTAGCTACTCCATCCTGGTCATTTGTATCTGTTACAAAATTGGATGCAAGCTTTACATCCTCATCACCATTGCCCATAGCTACTCCAAGTCCTGCAAACTTCAACATCGAAAGATCATTCTCACTATCTCCTATGGCAATTACTGCATCTTTTGATATTTTCATCTCATTACACAAATATTCAAGTCCTATCCCCTTGGAAGCTCTAAAATCCATTACCTCCAGATTATTGCCCCAGGACTTCGTGATATTTAAACCTTCAATGGCCCCAAAATCCTCTCTAAGTCTATTTAACTTATCAGAATCATTATCTATAAAGAGAAATTTAAAAATATTTAATTCCTTATTATTTAATATCTCTTCCTCATCATTAAATATCTTAACATCTATTTTTTGTGATTTTCTCGAATAGTAATCAGCAATTCCCTTTATATATTGATTTGTAAAAAGGGATTCCTCATTATAAAAATGATAATATAAACCATATTCTCTGCCTAGCTCCATGATTCTTTTTGCTAAGTCAGCTTCTATAGGCCTATTATAAATTGTGTTTCTACTCTCATCAAGGATAATGGCCCCGTTACATGCAAGTATAGGATTAGTCAACATTAGTTCATCAGAAAATATTTTAGCAGACTTTAATATTCTACCAGTAGCCAACACTATATGTATACCTTTTTCCTTAGCTCTTTCAATAGCTGCTTTGGTTCTTAGGGATACTTCATTTTGACTATTTAAAAGTGTTCCATCCATATCTATGGCAATTAATTTATATTCCATTATACACATCCTTTTAATCAGTAAATAATATACAGTTGTAGGAACTGCTTAAGCTTCATCTAGCTGTACTCATAAAAATTATCATCTATATATGCTTTTCCTTCGAACACGATTTGTACCTTGCCATCTAGGTAAAGTGATTTTACTTTAGAATCCAAAAGTTCAACTATTACCTCAAGTTTTCCGCCTGGTTGCTCAATGTATTCATGTATGTTAGAGTTTTTCTTAATAGCTAAAGCAACACCTAAAGCACTAGTTCCAGAAGCGCAGCTTCTTTCCCAATATAAACTATTAGTTGCTCTTACATATACTAGAGGTCTTAAGAAACCACTGGCATAATCGTAAAACATAATTCCTATGGCATCTAACAATTCTTTATCCGTTTTTTCTTTTATTGCTTTAAAGAATTGATCCTTATCATCTATTTCATTGTTTTCAACGATAAAATGAGTAATTCCATGAAAATCAACTCTTGTATAATTTATCTCTTCATTGTTGAACATAATACTAGAGTTTGAAACTTGTTTAGGTAAAGGCATCTTAATTCTTGATAAATAACTATATTCTGTTTCTGTTGGTTTTACAGTACAAGTTAGTAGTTCATTACTACCTGATACTTCAATTGCAACATCATAATTTTCTTCTAATTTATTTATTCCGGGTAATTGTAGATGAACCATTAGAGCAGCAAGAGACCTTGCTGCATTTCCGCAGAATTCTCCACCCATCATTTGAAGTCTCATTGTTTTTAGAGCCTTACCCTCATCTGTAATTGGATCTACAACAAACCCAACCTGTTCTCCATGAGCATTCCCATATTCCATTAGCTTATTGGCAACCTCCATATGAATTAAAGGGTCTAGCTTATCCATTACAAATATGGTCATATTCTCTACAGGGTTAACCTTTATTATGTTTAATTTCATTAACATCCTCCAATTTCTAAGGTTCTATATCTATAACATCTATATTCTCAATTGATTCTGTAGTATCTTCGGGATTTACCGGTTGAGAAATAGTTTCTTGTGAAGGTTCAACTACTTCCGAAGGTTCAACTATCTCAGGAAGCTTAGGACCGACTTTGTATATAAAATCTTTTTCTCTATAATAGTCATAAGTTATCTGCTTTCTTTCAACTATCTTTCCATCTTTGATAATTGATTTAAAAGTTCTTACTTTATAACCAGTTCTGCCCTCTTGTTGAAGCACCTTGGTTCCTGGAGCCAAGGTCTCATCATATACTTCTCTTACTTTAAACGGGATTGTCTCTATAAGCTCAGGCTCGATTTTAACAGTATAATCCTTTGACTCTGTATCGCCGTAAATATAAAAGTGAATTCGATTGCCCTCCACACTTGACCTAATATATATAGGAAAATCAAAATCATTCTTGAACTTTAAATCTAAATATCCACTTGCCACAGCGCCATCAGTTCCCCTTGCTACATAAGATGAAGGTATGGAGTGCGGATGTCTTTCTACAATTGAAATATCAGATAAAAGCAATGCATTATAAAGGGTTGTGGAGGACTGGCATACTCCACCTCCCAAACCAGGAGTAAGCTCACCATTAATTATAACTGGAGCTTCCATATATCCTGTAGATTTACCTATATGTCCTACCATTTTATTGAAGGAAATTTCTTCTCCAGGTAATACTAGAAGGTTACTTACAGCTTTAGAGGATTGTTTGATATTTTGAATCCTCCCGGAGGAACTGCCTTTGAAAGATGTAGAAAAATCTCCAATTACTCCATTTATCCGACTTAATAGTTCTTCAGTAACCTTTGGCTCAATTACTTCCACAGGAATATCTATATCTTCCATATTATCAAGGCCATCTACTAACCTATTTATAAGTTCACTTTTCTTAAGTAAAACACCTGGTTGTTCCTTTGTTACAATAAAGCTACCTCCTTTGAAATCAATAGTTGCATCTTTGGTTTCTTTAATTAAGTCTTTTTCAATTTGATCAACTAAATTTAAAACCTTATCTCTGCTATATATTGATTCAAGAGCAATATCATATCCAGCTTGTTCAAGCTCTTTTATCTTATTATATCTTTCTAAAAGATTGCCTTCTCTTCCTAATTTATAAGCTTCATCAACCGCCCCTTTAAAATCATAAGAAAATTCCAAATCCTTAAGATTTATATCATAACTGCTATTTAGATAAGATAGTTTTATTGTTTTATTCAAATAATCATTTTCTTTCTGGAGTATGATAAAATCTAAAGCATCTTCTGTAGTTTTCCCACCTACGTCAAATCCCTCTATTTTAATACCACTATATATTGTGTCTATATCGATAGTGTTCTCATATAAATAATATGCTCCACCGAATAATCCACCCAGAACTAGTACTAATAACAAAATTATAAATAATGGCTTTTTCATTTCTTCACCCCACTCTTGTAATAAAGACAATATCCAGTTAAAGAACACTGATGACAAAGTGGATTTCTAGCTTTACAAATCCTTCTACCATGAAATATTAGTAGATGGTGGGCTTTACTCCACATCTTCTCATCTATGATGTCCATCAGATCTTCTTCAGTGCTATCAACATCGGTACTGGAAGCTAGTCCAATACGATTAGATACCCGAAAAACATGTGTATCTACAGCTATGGCAGGAGTATCAAAGGCATTACTGACTACCACATTTGCTGTTTTTCTTCCAACTCCGGGCAGTTCCATTAGAGCCTCTTTATTATTTGGAACTATCCCATCATATTTTTCCAACAGAATATGGCAAGTTGCCAAAATATTTTTTGCCTTTGTATTATAAAAGCCACAGCTATGAATCATCTCTCCTAATTGATTTTGGTCTAATGCAATAAAATCCTCCGGAGTCTTATATTCCTTAAAGAGGATAGCAGTTGTCTTATTTACTTGTACATCAGTACATTGAGCGGATAAAATCGTTGCAATTAATAGCTCAAAGGGATTTGTAAAATCCAGTTCAGCTTTTGCATCTGGGTACAATTCCATTAAAAGGTTCAAAACCTCTTTTACACTTTTCTTGCTCATTTTCTTCATTTAATCACCTAAAGTATTTCAATATTGTAATCTATTATTTCTACCCTACTATCTCCATCTATAAATTTCATTACATTAGAGATAACTTGATTTGCATGTTGACTATCATTGGTTACACAGGCAAAGCCTATAACTGATGACTGCCAGCAATCGTTTAAATCAACTTCTGCAATGGAGATATTAAACCTTGATTGCAGTTTTCCTATGATGCTCTTGATAACATGCCTTTTTTCCTTTAGCGAACCTGATTCAAAGATATTGAGTTTAAGAGTACAAGCACCTATTATCATTTCATAACCTCGTTATATATATTTTAGACTATTTTGTACGAAAAATATAGTTACAAATAAATAATAGTGAACAACAAACAACTAACAGTGAACATTGAACAGTGAACAACGAAAACTGAGAATCTTTTATTTCACTGGAGACAGCTCTCATTAGAAATAATTATAGAAGAATCTCGGTCTTAAATCAGTTCATAGTTTTACTAATCATTGTTCCCTATCTTTTCGTTGTTCACTGTTCACTGCTAGTTGTTCCTATCTTTTCGTTGTTCACTGTCAGTTACAGTACTCCCATTTCCTTACCTACCAATTCAAATACTCTTACTGCTTCATCAAGCTGAGCTTTTGTGTGAGCAGCTGTTACCATACATCTTACTCTTCCTGTTCCCCTTGGAACAGTAGGAAATACTATACCGGATACAAATACTCCATTATCCAATAATCTTTTGCTAAACTCCATAGTCTTAGCCTCATCACCTATAATTACAGGTGTTATAGGAGTTTCACTGTGACCTGTGTTGAATCCCAGCTTACCTAGTTTTTCCTTAAAGTACTTAGAATTGTCCCAAAGCCTATCTGTATACTCAGTTGATTCCATCAGCATCTTTATAGCTTCGATTATAGCTCCTACTGCAGCAGGAGGCAAAGATGTTGAAAAAAGAACAGGTCTTGCTCTATGGCTTAACCAATCATACATGGTCTTAGAGCCTGCTACATATCCTCCAACTACTCCTATTGCTTTAGAAAGAGTACCTATAGAAAAATCAACTCTTCCATGGAGGCCAAAGTGGTCTACAGTACCTCTACCACTTTCCCCCAGAACTCCAGAACCATGAGCATCATCAACGTATGTCATTGCTTCATATTTCTCTGCAAGCTTTACTATATCAGGCAATTTAGCAATGTCTCCATCCATACTAAATACGCCGTCTGTAATTATCAATATGTTTTTATATTTATCTCTACTTTCCTTTAGGATTGCTTCCAAACTATCCATATCGGAATGTTTATAAATTCCCCTTGCTGCTTTTGAAAGACGAGAGCCATCGATAATGGATGCATGGTTTAATTCATCTGAAATAATAATATCTCCAGCCTCAGTGACAGCTTGAATAGTTCCAGCATTACAATTGAAGCCAGATTGGTATAAGAATGCAGCTTCCTCTCTCTTAAACTCTGCAAGCAAGCTTTCCAATTCCTCATGAATATCCATGTTACCGATAATAGTTCTTACAGCACCTGAGCCAGCACCATATTTCTCAACTGCATCTATGGCACCTTTTTTAAGTCTAGGATGATTAGCAAAACCTAAATAGTTATTTGATGATAGGTTGATGACCTTTTTACCACTCAAAATAACTTCTGATTGACTAGCTGTTTGTAGTACAGGAAGTTTCCTATATACTCCCTGGTCCTTAAGCTCCTGAATCTTTTCCTTTAAAAAGCCTAACTCATGTACATTTGACAAAAGACTCGCCTCCTAATATTTTTGTTGCTACTACTAATCTTTCTTAGTCTTTATGTTTTCAATGGCAATGATAGCATTTCTCCTCAGTATATTTCTTCCACGCCAGCTACCTGCCATTGAACCATACTTTAATTTAAACTGCTTATTGCTCATAGATAAGAGTTCTTCTATATCTACTGCTCCCTTGGTTAATTTAGGTATAAACTCCTTATGAATTGATTCTTTTATGTCTTTATTTTTAGGGCATACATTCTGACATGTGTCACAACCATAAATATTTATACCCATATTCTTCTTCAACTCTAAATCAATATCCTTTGTTTGAGTTTGATAAGAAATACATCTCTTTGTATTCAACCTATATTCTTCTAGTGCTCCTCCAGGACATGCCTTTAGACAAAGATCACACTCACCACACTGACTTCCTATAACATTGGGCTTTGGATTAAGTTCAAGATCTGTCAATATATACCCAATAAAAATAAAAGAGCCATATTCTTCGTTTATAATGTTGCAATTCTTACCGTAATACCCAATTCCAGCCTTATGTGCAAGTTCCCTTTCCACCAAAGGACCGGTATCAACAAAAAATTTATATTGAAAATCCTTTTCCTTCTTTATTTCATCTATAAGTCTTTCTAGCTTTTGCTTTAAAACCCAGTGATAGTCTATTCCCCAGGAGGATTTAGATAGCTTCCCTCTATATTTATAACTTGGTTTTTCATCATAATTTATATTGTACGAGAGCGCTATAACTATTATGGATTTGCAACTTTCTAAAGTAAGCTTTGGGTCTATTCTTAAAAGCAAGTTCTTTTCTTCAAACTCAGTTTCTATATTATAGAATTTTCTATACTCAAGATAATCTTTTATTTCCACAAGCGGATCGGCATTTGTAAAGCCAATCATATCTATATTTAATTCTTTTGCTTTTGCTATTATATAATTTTTCATAATCCTCAACCTCTACCTCATTATACCATATTGCTCATACTTTTTAATCTAGCAAATAAGCTTTTATATGGTATAATAAATATTTAGGATAAGAATTATTGCTGATATATTTATATTAAATTAGAAAAGGAAACCAAAATGTTCAACTTAAGAAGAAAATCATTTAAGAAATTTGATTTTATATTACTTTTTACAGTTATTCTCTTATGCATATTTGGAATAGTTGTACTTTCATCTGCAACTCTAAGCTATGATAATCCCCGTCTTGTAAAAACTCAAACTGTATCAACATTGATTGGTTTCATAGCTATTTTTATTCTACTACTATTGGACTATCATTTCCTCGGTAAGCTCTATATACCAATATATGTGTTTTGTATCATCCTACTTATAGCTGTACTAGTTGCAGGAACTGGGGATGAACAATGGGGAGCAAAATCTTGGTTATATATTGGAAGCTTTGGATTTCAGCCATCGGAATTCGTAAAAATTGGTCTTATAATTTCACTTGCTAAATATATTGATAAGAACAAAGAAACTATAAACATGCCTTTTACATTATTAAGGATCTTGTTCTTTGCTTTCTTGCCAGTAGGCTTAATACTACTTCAGCCCGACGCCGGCACTGCAATGGTATTTATATTCTTTATAGCAGCAATGCTTTTTATAGCAGGGATTAAATGGAAGTACATAGGGATAGCTCTTGTTGCAGGGCTGATGAGTCTTCCTGTTCTTTGGTTTAGACTAGATGAATTTCAAAAGAATAGAATATTTAATTTTCTGGACCCAGAAAGAGATACTTCCGATACAGGATACCAAGCCATGCAAGGAAAAATCGCAATTGGCAGCGGCAAAATTTTCGGTAGAGGTTTGTTTAATGGCTCATATACTCAATATAACTATATTCCTGCAAAACAGACAGATTTCATCTTTGCAGTTTTAGTTGAAGAACTAGGCTTTATTGGAGGAGTAGGTTTGATATTTTTATATTTTGTTATGATACAAAGATTTATTAGGATAGCAAAAAATAGTACCGATCTATTTGGCTCCCTTATTTGTGTAGGTATAGCAGCCATGTATCTATTTCATATATGGGAAAACATTGGAATGACCATAGGTCTAATGCCAATAACCGGAATTCCTCTTCCATTTTTCAGTTATGGGGGAACCTATCAACTGACTAATTTAATTTGTGTAGGTATAATATTGAGTGTTGGTCTTCATAGAGAAGGACTCTCTTTTGAAAGTTAATCTTAATAATTTAATAGAGCAAAAAATACAGAGTTGAACAACTCTGTATTTTTTATTACTTTTAGGAGCTCCCAAAATCTACCACGAAAAAGTTACAAAAAAGTTACAACTTGTACTTGAATTTGAAGTTGATATTTTGTATACTAATAAAGACGGATAAATGTCGAATGAGGGGGTTTTAGTTTGTTAAAGGCAAAAGCCTTAAAAGGCACCACTATAGCACTTGTATTGTCTAGCATCATTTCTTTTACAGCTGCACCAACACATGCTGTACTTGGTGATCAAACACTAAGTAAAGGTATGACCCATGAAGATGTACAGACATTGCAAGAAGAATTAAAAATTTTTGGATTATTTAATAGTATAAATACTACTACATATTATGGTGATACTACAGAGCAATCTGTAAAAGCATTTCAAGCATCACAAGGATTAGTTAATAATGGAATATTTGATGAAACAACATATAAAGCATTAATGACTTTAAAAGCTAATAAAGCATCTTCTGAAAATAAAACAGAGACTGTACAGGCTGCTCCAGAAGTAGCAGCACCAAAATCAGTTTTGACATTTGAACGTCAACTTAAATTAAAGGATACCGGTTCAGATGTAAAACTACTTCAGGAAGCTCTTAAAGGCTTAGGCTTTTTAAAAATCGATAAGACAACAGAGTATTTTGGAACCCAAACTGAGGAGGCGTTAAAAGCTTTCCAAAAAAGCCAAGAACTAATACCTGATGGAATTGCTGGTCTTAGATCTATAGAAGCTATAAATAAAGTATTATCCGGTAGAGGAATAGTTCTTCCAGAGGTTAGTAGAAGCGCTGATCGTTCCAAAGCCACAGCAATAATTGAGACTGCCAAGAAGTATTTAGGAGTAAGATATGTATTTGGAGCTTCATCTCCAAATGGATTTGACTGTTCAGGTTTTACGTCATATGTTTTCAATGAAAATGGGATTTCTATTCCTCGTGCAACTACAGGACAAGCTACTGTAGGAACACAAGTGAACAAATCTAACTTACAAGCTGGAGATTTAGTAATATTTAGCAACACATATAAAGCAGGGCCAAGCCATGTAGGAATTTACATAGGAGATGGCCAATTCATTCATGCTAGCTCAGTCCGTTCAGGGGGAGTTACGATTTCTGACTTAAACTCATCCTATTATGCAAATCACTTCGCCTATGGTAGAAGAGTTTTATAGTTGGACAAGCTTCTAATAACTAAATAGTAAAAGGACATTTTGGTTTTCCCAAAATGTCCTATTTTTTTAAGTCTTCGAAGGAGACTTGATTCCTATTAACTATAGCTTCTTCTATCTTCTTCTCTTCTAAGAAACATTTTCTACATAAGGGTTCATATTCTTTGGAGGCTCCAATAATTACCCTTTCCCTATCCTTAGTTTTTCTGTGGCTTACCCAAGCATCTGTACCACACTTTACACAAACAGCATGATGTTTTGTAAGATAATCAGCTATCGGCATAAGCTCCTTAAGAATCTCGAATGGTTGTCCAGAGAAATCTATATCCAGACCTGCTAAAATAATGGTTATCTCTTTTTCTAGCAGAGTCTTAATTCCGCCTACTATATTTTCAATCCCTCCATCGAGAAATTGCACCTCATCAATTGCAACTACATCAGGTTTCTTCTCATTGCATAAATCGATTACCTCTCCTATATCCTTTATTAGAGTTGCTTCTAGTGATGTTTTATCATGAGTGATAATTTCAGAAGTAGTATATCTTGTATCTAATACCGGCTTAAATGCCAATGTAGTGTACCCTGCTATTTTAAATCTTTTTACATCCTTTTCTAAACTAGACGTTTTACCTGAGAACATAGACCCTGTATGAATAATTAGTTTCCCTTTATACTGGTGCAAAACAAAACCCCCTTCATTAAAACTGCTTATCTAAGCATCAGCATCAATTACTTCACCCAACTGAAATTAAGTGGGATATTACCAAATAATTATACCATTTTATGTGTTCGTTTGACACACAAAGAATAGAGTTAGGACTAGAAATATTTCAAGCCATGAAGTTCCTCTATTCATCACAAATGTTCTTTATTAAGAATAGTATAAACTATGAATTCAAATCGGGAGTGAGATTGTATGTCTAAACGAATTGTTGTTGAGTTAGAAGATATTAATATGGTTTATCATACATTAGAAGTCGAAACTCTAGCTATAAAAAATCTTTCCTTGGAAATTAAGGAAAGCGAAATCATTGGAATAGTCGGTCCTAGTGGATGTGGAAAATCCACACTACTTTCTTTAATTTCCGGGCTTATCAGTCCTACTTCAGGTAAGGTAATTGTTAACGGTGAATTAGTTACTAAACCACTAAAAAACATTGGATACATGTTTCAAAAGGATCAACTTTTTGATTGGAGGAACATTCTAAATAACGTAATTATCGGTTTACAGATACAAGGAAATTTAAATGAAAGAACCCTTCTTGAGGCTAAAGATCATTTAGTAAACTATGGTTTGGGAGACTTTATGTATTCCTATCCATATCAATTGTCAGGTGGTATGCGTCAAAGAGTTGCACTAATAAGAACCCTCCTTTTAAAGCCTGATATCCTTCTACTTGATGAACCTTTTTCAGCCCTTGATTACCAGACTAGACTAGCTATATCTGATGAAGTTGGATTAATCTTAAGGGAAAATAAAAAAACTGCCATATTGGTTACTCATGATATAGCTGAGGCTATAAGTCTATGTGACAGAGTTATTATAATGAGCCAACGTCCCGGAACCATTAAGGACGATATAGAGATAAATTTATCCTGTAATGATAAAAGAACTCCTATTAAATTGAGAGAAGCTCCTGAATTTAGACATTATTTCAATAAGATATGGAAGGAGCTAGATATTCATGTCCAATAATTATTCTAAGGACCATATGGATTATATTAGGAAAGTTAAAATTAGAGAAATGAGGATATTATATACACAAATTTTACTCTTAGTATTACTCTTACTTGGATGGGAAATCTCTGCTAGATTTGGCTGGATTGATACCTTCCTCACCAGTAGTCCAACAGCTATATGGAATTTATTTACTGACTATGTTGTTAGTGGCAATCTATTTTATCATATAGGGATTTCATTAGCAGAAACCATTGTAGGCTTTATAATAGGTACCATTGCAGGGGTTATAATCGCCACAGGTCTATGGTGGTCTAATTTCCTAGCAAGAGTACTGGACCCATATATAGTGGTCTTGAATAGTCTTCCAAAAACAGCTCTTGCTCCAATTTTTATAATCCTTTTCGGTGCAGGTTATAAGGGAATTATCGTTACTGCTATATCTGTTTCAATAGTGGTAACAATTATGAATATGTATATTAGCTTTAAATCCGTAGATGTTGATAAGCTTAGGCTCTTAGAAACATTTGGTGCATCCAAGGCCCAAATCCTATTAAATCTAATTATTCCATACTCAGTCCCAGATTTAATCAGCACCTTAAAAGTTAATATAGGCCTTTCTTGGGTAGGAGTTATAGTTGGAGAATTTCTAGTATCAAAGGCTGGACTAGGATATTTAATAGTCTATGGAATGCAAGTTTTTAGGCTGGATCTGGTAATGATGAATGTAGCAGTCTTAGGCTTTATATCTGCATTAATGTACAAAATCATAGCAATATTTGAAAACAGATTTACAAAATGGCAAAATAAATAGGGTCCTTAAGACCCTATTTCTACTTACTACTTATATTCTACTATTTCTATCTTTTCCATCACTACTGGCTCTAAAGGCTTGCTACTTCCATCTACTTTTACTTTAGCAATCTTATCTACTACATCCATTCCCTCATATACATGACCGAAAACTGTATGTTTGCCATCAAGCCAAAATGTTCCGCCAATCTTCTCATATGCATCTACAACTTCATCTGGATATCCTTTAGATTCACCTGCTTGTCTCATCTGTTTTATAATATCAGCTTCAGTATCTGTCTTTTGAACTATAAAGAACTGACTTCCATTTGTTCCTGGACCGGCATTTGCCATTGATAAAGCCCCTCTTATATTCCTATAGTTGATAGAGAATTCATCTTCAAATGGCATACCCCAAATACTTTGACCGCCTCTTCCAGTTCCTTCAGGATCTCCTCCCTGAATCATAAACTCCTCCATAACTCTATGAAAAGTTACTCCATCATAATAACCGTTCTTTGCATGAGTCTTGAAATTTTCAACAGCCTTTGGTGCAACCTCTGGGAATAGTCTAATTTTAATATCCCCATGATTTGTCTTGATAATAGCTACTTCTTCTCCTACTTTAGGTAATTGTAATTGTTCTAGTTTCAAATCAGTTCCTCCTAATTGTTCCTTATTTTCTTTTACTTCCTTTGTACATCCTGACAAAAATATCATAATAACTGCAAATATAAAAATCAACTTTTTCATAAAAATCTCCTAGCTTAAAATCATAGCACATCTTCTCTACTTATTATCTTACCATTATAAGTCACTTTTGTAACCATATCAATTTCATAAATATCCCTGATTACTCCTACCAATCTGAGATTGTTAGGTACTTTTACAGACATATCTAGACTAATCAAATGATTGCTGTCATCTTCATTATCATCAGTAATTGTTATTTCTTTAATGCTAATATAGTGCTTTCCCAATACTGTACCTATATCTCCTATAAGACCAGGTCGTTCAATCCCCTGAATTAACATGCTCTTATAGGAGTTCTTAGCTACCTTTTTTTCTACGTTGCTTAGTAAAACAAGGGATATCAACACGATTACAGCAGTAATAAGACCTCCTAAATAGTAGCCAGAGCCAATTGCAAGTCCAATTCCCGCACATACCCAAAGACTAGCAGCTGTCGTAAGTCCTCGCACGTCATTTCCAGTTCTTAGAATAGTTCCAGCACCTAGAAAGCCAATTCCACTTACTACCTGAGAAGCCAATCTTGCCGGGTCTCCTTCGTCAAAACCATAAATTGATATCAACATTACCAAGGTAGACCCAACACTTACAAGTATATGAGTTCGGAGGCCAGCAGGTCTATTGCTGACCTCTCTTTCAATACCAATTGCCCCTCCGAGTAGAGCAGATAATATAAGCCTTATTATTAGTTCCAAGTTGCTTATCATAATATCACCATTTTTAGACTAGATGTATTGCTATTCCCAAAAAGTGAGTAATACTTGCTGCTAAAACAAATAGATGCCAGATTCCATGATTAAGCGGAATTCTTTTATTGCTATAAAATATGGTTCCAATAGTATACAGTAGTCCTCCTGCCAGTATCCAATAGAAAAAGTTTACTGAAGTAGCATTGATGATTGGTTTTATAGGAAAAATTGCAAACCATCCCATGGCTATATAGATTAATACAGAAGCCTTCTTGAATTTATCATACTTTCCAAAAGTAAATATTTTAAACAATACTCCCCCTATTGCTATAGCCCAAATACCAACTAAAATCCCTATTCTTAAAGCTCCATCTAATGCTAAAAGTACTATTGGAGTATAAGTTCCTGCAATAAATAAAAATATCGAGGAATGGTCAAAAACCCTTAGTATTTTTTTTACCTTTTCTATAGTAAAGCTGTGATATAGTGTAGATGATAAAAACATCAATATAATGCATAAACCATATATGCTAAATCCAACGATTTCTGACACGCTACCATCCTTTATTCCAACATATAGAAGCAAGGTCAATGCTACAATTCCAAATATCACTCCTATACCATGGGTAATGCTGTTGAAAATCTCTTCAAATTTGCTATATTTCTTAGTCAAAATTTCAACTCCTCTCCTCATAAACAATTATACTAAATCATTCCTACTCTATCTCTTCTCCCTGACATGTCAAAATTATTGGACCATCTTTAGTTATTGCTAAAGTATGCTCATATTGAGTAGAAAGCTTTCCATCTAAAGTTCTTGCAGTCCATTTATTATCATCTACTTTAATTCTCCAGGTTCCTACATTTACCATTGGTTCTATAGTAAGAACCATACCCTCCACAAGACGTGCTCCTCTACCAGCGATTCCATAATGAGGAACTTGAGGGTCTTCATGCATCGATTTACCTATACCATGACCAACAAAATCCCTTACTACTGAAAATCCATTTTCCTCTACATAGGCTTGAATCGCTGCAGAAATATCACCTATTCTATTTCCTATAACAGCTTTTTCAATACCAATATATAAAGATTTCTTAGTTACATCAAGTAACTTTTGTGTATCTTCTGATACTTCACCTACTGCATAGCTCCATGCTGAATCTGCTAGCCACCCATCTAAATTAACAACCATGTCTATAGTTACTATATCTCCATTGTTTAGTATCTTTTCATTTGGAAATCCATGGCATACTTCATCATTAACTGAAGCACAGGTTGCAAATGGATAACCATGATATCCTTTTTGCTCAGGTATGGCTCCTCTTTGCTCTAAATATTCTTCCACAAATCTATCAATATCCATTGTGGATATCCCAGGTCTAACTATTTTTTTTATTTCTTTATGAACATCAGCAAGAATTTCACCTGCAGCTTTCATCTTTAGAATTTCTTCCTCGGTTTTGACGATAATCATAAATCAACTTCCTTCCTATTCTTTATTACTATATTCCTCAATAATACTTATAAATTCCCTATTGTTTCTTAATAAATCAAAATCTTTATCCGATTTAAACCATATCAATAACTCGGAACAAAGATCTAATGAATACCTCATATCTTTAAAAACCATTGCATCATTTCCCAGTTTTGAATATGAGCATGCTCTATTATAATATAGATTATGAGCATCTGGATTATTCTCAATTCCCTCATCCAAAACCCTTATAGATGATTTAAAATCTCCATCCTCTATATATATTGCTGAAAGGTTTAGATATATGTCCGGATAATAGGGGTTAAGTTCCTTGGCTTTATTATAATATTCAATAGACTTTTTATGATTTCCCACTTTTTTCAAAACAACTCCCATATTAAAGTGGGATTTGTAGAAATCATCTCTTATATTGATACTTCTATTAATAAAGCTAAAGGCCTCCTCATACCTTCCCATTTCCTCGTAAAGAGAGCCAATGTTATTTAAGCATATATAATCCTTGGGATTTATATTAGAAGCCATAATGAAGTATTTCAATGCCTCTTCCCTAAAACCTTCTTCATCATAAAGGGTTCCTAGATTATATAAGGCATCAAAGCTGTCAGGCGAAAGTTCTAGTACTCTATTATATACTTTCTTTGCATCGTGATATGCATCTATTTCTTCATAAATGGATGCTATATTGAACATAATGATTATAGTTTCTTCCTCATCACCCTTATATGACAATGCCTTTTCATACATTTCAATAGCTTTGTATTTGTCATCATTCATATAAAAGTCTTCGGCTAGAAGTATATAGTTTTTTCTTTTATATCCTATCATCTCTCACCTCTATAAATCTAAAGAAAAATTCAAAAAGTAGAGCATTCTCTACCTTTTGAATTAATAAATCATACTACACTTAAAACTTGTAATTGACTACAATTGGTATTCTGCAATATATTTATAGCTTGCATCTCCTTCGTGAAGGAATCCGTCCAGTAGCCTCCATTTATTCTTAGTTCCCTGTAGCTCCATAAGCTTTTCAAAATAATACATCGCTATTCCAGCATCAATAAGTGGTGGTGTATCTCCTTCTTGAAATTTAACAAGCAGATGAACTTTATCACCTGTAAGGATAAATCTCCATGGTTGTAAGTTCTTAATAGATGGTGCAAATCTTAAATAGAAAAACACATCTGCCAAGCCCCTATCCTCTAAATAATCTATATCTATTTTATTTCCAAGCTGATCTAAATAGACAATATCCTCTACTCCAAGTCTTTCACTGAATGGTTCTTGAATAAAAGGGTTCTTTCTCTTCTGATATCCAAATGCCAAGATAAAATTTACCTCAGTAATAGATTCCCCAAAAACAGCTTTTCTTATTTCCATATCAACATTGTAAACACTTACCCAACATGATGCAAGATTCATATCATTTAGGCGTGTAACTAGTTTTTCCATATAATATGCACTATAAATAGTATTCTTGTCTGACTTGTTTTTAATATCTACAGCTATATAATGAGGGCTTTCAATCATGACTCCTGAATAGCCTGCTAATCCTTTCAAACTGTTATAGATATTTTCTCCATACTCATAAAGTTTGAAGTTAATCTCCTTTGAAGGAAATTCATCTTCCAAATCCTTCAACAACTTTATTATCTCATCGAGAGCCTCAGGATTTACTTTCTTATTTTTGAATTCTCTTGTTGATTTTCTACTCTGTAAGAAGTTATTCAAATTCATGTATTGATCCCCCTTAAATATAAATAATGCTTAAAAAATAATCATCTAATTCCTATAAAAACACTTACTTGGTTAATATACTCCATCATGTATTGATTGGTAATAATGCTACCACCTATGCCTATTATAAGACCTGCTGTAACATCGGTTGGATAATGAACTCCTAGATATATTCTGGAGATTGCAATAATACTAGCCAAAGTATAAACTAAGATACTAAACCTAGGCATATTTAATGCTAGAGTTGTTGCCAGTGAAAAGCTAGCTGTAGTATGACCAGATGGAAAAGAATAGTCAGATAAGTCTATGCCAAAGGTGTGTAATTGTTCTATAATCTTATATGGCCTTTCTCTGCTAAGGAGTACCTTAAGACTATGGACTATAATTTGTGTAAGTCCAAGTGCTATTATGGCCTCAATACCTACTTTTTTATTATTAGCGCTCCCAAATATAATAAGAGAAATACAAAATCCAGTAATAAATAATGCTCCTCCTAGGTCAGTCACCTTGTACATAAATTTGTCTAGGTACTTGTTCTTAATCCTAGAATTTATAAGTTTAATGAAGAAATCATCAAATGCTTTTAGGCCATTTTTCATACAAACCCTCCTCTTCGGAGATTCGAGGTTAAAAGCGTATCCTGAAGGAAACGTCCCTAATTCATTATAATATATTATTACCCCAAATTCTAGATAATAATTGTTACTATTTACGAGGACTCTTTTATGATAGAATATATTATGAAATTGGAGGAATTACAATGAATCTAAGTCATGAGCAATTAAATGCTATTAATCATATTGATGGTCCGGCACTTGTTTTAGCAGTCCCTGGAGCAGGTAAAACTACAGTTCTAATACACAGAACCCATCATCTCATAAAAGATCATGGTGTTCATCCAGAAAGAATTCTCTCAATTACATTTAGTAAAGCCTCTGCAATGGATATGAAGGATAGATTTCTTAGAATATTTCCAGAAGTGAACTCATCCTTGATTAACTTTTCGACTATACATGCTTTCTGCTTCAGTCTTATTAGAGAGTATTCATATATAAAAAGGATCAAATATATATTAATAGAAGATGAAAAACAGGAATTGAACAAGTATAACTTACTTAAGAAGATTTACTTCAAGATAAATAATGACTATATAACTGAAGAGAAACTTGACTCTCTATTGAACTCCATAGGATATGTTAAAAACATGATGATTACGCCTGAAGCTTTTAAGAAGAGTAATAAGTTGGATATTGATAGTTTTATAGATATTTATAACACGTATGAGAGCTTTAAAAAGAAGAATAATTTGATAGATTTCGATGATATGCTGACTATTACCCTGGAAATAATTAAAGAAAATCCATATATTTTGGAGAAATACAGATCAAAATATGATTATTTTCAATTGGATGAAGGACAGGATACATCAAAAGTTCAACTTTCAATTATCAAGCTCCTAGCTTCTCCAAAAAACAACCTTTTCATAGTAGCAGATGATGACCAATCCATATATGGGTTTAGAGGAGCATTTCCAAAGGCCTTATTGGATTTTAATAAGGAATATGCTGAAGGTAAACTTTATTTTATGGAGAAAAACTACAGATCAACTAAAAATATTGTCTCTATATGCAATAAATTCATAAAAGCGAATAAACAAAGGTATAACAAGGAAATTTCCACTGATAATGACTTCTTAAAACCCATAGATATTATTAAGGTTAAAAATATAAAGGATCAATACAAAATCCTCTTAGATGACTTAAAAGAAAAAGACCATTCAAAATGCTGCATACTATTTAGAAACAATCTATCCTCTGTGGGAATAATTGAAGTGTTAGAGAGAAATAACATAAATTTTTATATGAGAGATACAAAATTAAGGTTTTTTAATCACTGGATGCTAAAGGATATCCTTACCTTTATGGAGTTTGCTATGGATACTACATCGATAGAATTGTATGAAACCATATATTATAAAGCAAGAGGATATATTTCAAAGAAACATATAAACTTCGCTAAAACTAGAGACTATCGAATGTCTGTCTTTGATAGAATAAAGGAATATCCTGGACTTAATGAATACTATCAAAGAACCTTAAGAGATTTAAAATTCGATTTTAAAAAAATTTCTAAGCTTGAACCCTTTAATGCCATTGAATATATTGAAAAAGAACTTGAATATGGTGAATACCTAAAAGAAAATTCTATGAAATTTGGTTATACATACGATACTGTAAAGACTATATTATATTATCTTAAGCTTATAGCTAAAAAGACCACTAACTTATCTGACTTTAAGGGAAGATTAAATCACCTTCAATACCTTTGCCTTAATTCTAGAAACAACAAAGGCAGTCTAACCCTATCAACAATACACTCTGCCAAAGGACTAGAATTTGATACAGTATATATGATAGATTTAGTAGATGGAGACTTCCCTAGTATTTCTAGCATAGAAGCCATAGAGAAAAACAATTTTGAACTTATTGAAGAGGAAAGACGGCTATTTTACGTTGGAATGACTAGAGCAAAGAATAATCTTATATTAATAACACCAAATGTCTTAGGAGATAAGTACTTGGAACCTTCAAGATTTTTAACTGAAATAGAAGAAGGTGCAAATTAATTTATTTATTGATGAATAAAAATCCCTCCACAAGCAATACTAAGAATGCACCAGGATTATTGCTCAAATAATAATAGCATTACTTAAAATTAGGAGGAGAGTTTTGATGGACAGAAATAGTAAGCAAAAGTCAAACAAAAATGCAAGTAAGAATGAAAGCAAGAATCAACAAAGACAAAAGAACAACCAAAAGAATAGTCAAAACAATAGTCAAAATCAAGAAGAAGAATGATAGAAAAAAGGTCCTGTTGGGACCTTTTTTCTATTTAAATTCCTTAACATCTTCTACATCAACCTTGAAGGTTTCTCCTTCTTGAATTGCAATATGGCCTGATTCATAAGGTCTACCATCCATAGAAATGTATACTTGTTCTGTATCATAGAACTTGCCAATGGTATTTACAATACTCTTTAAAACTGAATATTCATAGGATGAACCAACGTTTAAATCCCTTATAACGGATTCATTAAAGTCAATTTTAGCAACCCAATTGCTTCTATCTAGATGCACTGAGTTTATTACTGCACTAGGGGGAAGGCTTAAACCTAGTTTTTCATCAGGAGGATTCTTTAGCTTGGACTCTAGTATCTCTTCTAACTTAGCATTAGTAGTGAACTCCAAAGTATCCCTTACAAAAACCACATCCATATCATCCTTTAATGGATAAAAAACCAACATCTCTTGAGTCATTGGTTTATCAATCTTATCCTTTAAAAGAGTAGTGATAGTTGCATCTTTGTCTCTATAAATTTTACCAACTAAGCCAATACCCTTTACAAAATAATCCTTTTGAACCCTTTCTTCTTCAAATACAGTAGTAACCTCTAAAGCATCTTTAAAACTTTCATATGGTGTATCTAAATTAGCATCCAAGGAAGTGATCTTTTTCTCATAACCATCACTGCTACGCCACGTAGTTCCCACTTCTAAAGGCTCCATAAGAAGAATATCCTGCTTTTGTGCTTTTATATCAAGGAGATCTTCTATATGGTAAAATTCTCCTTCATGATATATTTCAGATAGAGTGCCATTATTTAGCTCCAATACTCTAAGAATATTAGTTCCAGCATTCTTAACTTTTATCTGAGCCCTATTTCCTCTGATAAATTCAAAATAAATATCTTGAGAAGCAAATTCATTTCCTTGTCCTTCATAACTGAGCATAGTATTTTCTAAAAAAGGGTAATACTCTGAAAGCATAGTACCTTCATCCGTTTCTAATTTATTAGTTTCTTCCTTTGGAGCATCTACTAATATTGGTTTTAAATTAAATTCTACAAGTAGAGCAATTATAAAAACTGCAATTCCTATCATAATTGTCTTTTTCATCATTATCACCTCTTAGGGCTCAATCTCCATATTTATACTGCAATATATACCCTATTTATATTGTAGTATAAATATAAGGATAACAAATTACGAATCAGTAACAATTTATCGCTCCTTCTATGAAGTAAAGACATAAATGAATCGAAGTTTTACAAAATAATTATAAAAGTTCTATATTAGGGTTTAATTTATAAATTACATTCTTTCTCTCAACTATTATGGTTGCTCTTTCCTTCAAGTCCTCATCTGCTCTTATAGCTAGCAATAATTCCTTATTGGGATTTATTGCTATTGGGTTACCCATCATTTTCAGCATTGAAAAGTCTCCTGTAGTATCGCCGTAAGCATAGCTTCTATCCAAATCTAAATTATACCTAGTTATTATTTCATCTATTTCTTTTCTTTTGCTTTTAGAATCCCACATCTTGACTATTTCACCAGTAAATCTATTTTCATCGTCTACTTTATAATAAGTTCCCCTATATTCAGTTACTCCATATTTATCTGCCATTCTTGAAACTAAAAAATCTGGACTACCAGAGATAAAGAATACCTTATGACCTTGTTCCTGATGCCATTTAATTTGATTTCTCGAATATTTATATATCTTATCCCCATTAGATTTTATAACATGATCTGCAATATATTCGATATAATCCCTTTTAATTCCTTTAAGTTCCTCAATGTATATCTTGGCTAATATCTCCAAATATTCCTCAAAATCTCCATATCTTTTCTCCCACTCTAGATATACCTTCTTAACCTTTGTATGCCATATAACAGGGTCTATAACTTCAAAGGATATAAGCTTCTTAAAATGTTCAATCATAAGTGAATTCCTAAATATTGTTCCATCTATATCAAAAAATGCAGCTTGATTCATTATATATCACCCAATCTTTCTGTATTTTATGCTACTATACCCATTTTGTTGAAAAATGAAGCATATACCTAGTTTTAAATCAATCCAATCTATGTAGAAAATAGGGTATTTTCATACCCTATTTTCATCAATCTTACATCTTATATATTATTCAGTCACATATGCATATAGGAGAACATCCACCATCTCTTTAAGATGATTGACTTTATAATCCCTGATTTTATCATTATAGAAGTCATGATATATATTTGAATAAAGTGGTATATCAGGCAACAATTCATTCCATCTATCAACAAAATCTACAAATTTCACCTTAAAACCATCCCTATCTAATGGGTCTACTAGAACCATCTCCTTAGATAATTTATCCAGTTTTTCATCCAATAGGTAATTTGAATTGTAGCCTTGAGCCACCATATCTGGGTCAATAGGGTAAGTCTTGGATAAATCATATCTAGGCGTATAGTTGGTTGCCAAGTTGTACATTCCATATTTTGGAATGCTATACTTTGGGTCTTGAGTAGAATCTCTATACATATAGGCTAATAATTCTGTAAATGTCATAACTGTTTGGTTGATTTTTATGCCTGCAGCTTCTAAATCAGGATTTTCTTGTAATTTCACGACTAATAAATCTGATACAGCATTCTTCTCTGATGATGCCCATTCGATAATTAAAGGCATCAAAGTACCATCACTCATCTTTTTATATCGAATTCCTGTAGTATAAGGGTTCCCTTTTTCATCTAAAGTAAATCCAGCTTGTTCTAAAAGCTTTAAAGCCTCCTCAAGGCTATAAGGATATGGATTTAGTCTTTTATCTAATTCAGCCTTTGTTTCTTGATAAAACCACATTGATTCTCCATAAGGACCATTTACTACAGAACCAAATCCACCTGTGAATGCTTTAGAAAAATCATCTCTATCAATAAGATGTGCTATAGCCTTTCGGACCTCAACAAATTGAGTTGGTCCAAAGTCGGCTTGGAACATTAATTTACCGTAACCAGCACGAGGGTATGATGCTGCTACAAATCCACCTTTATCCACTAGGTCTAACCCTGCTTTTATTTCATCTCCATCAGCTATACCAGAGATTATGTCTACTGAACCCGTTGATAATTCTTCAATGGCAGTTTGCTGGTTAACCTTCTTATAGATAACAGTTTCAATTAATGGCTTTTGTCCTTCAAAATTTCCAATGAAGTTCTTATTTACTTTTAGAACTGCTGTCTTAGAAGCTTCATCATAACTTTCCAGTATATAAGGTCCTGTTGATGGGCGAGGAATTTCACGTCTAGCAGCATCAAATCTCGCACTAAAGTTTTCTAATGTAAAATTATCTGAGAAATAAGCACCCTTGCCATCATCCTTTATTTTCACAGTATCATCTGTCCAGAATGAAATATCTGTTGGCGAGGTTGATACAAGTGCTAATTCGAAATAATACGGAAGACTCTTAGCTGCAATAGTAACTGAGAATGTTTTATTATCTATTAGTCTTACTCCAGTAAATTCCTTAACTTTTCCCTTGGAAAAATCTCCCCATCCCTTAAAATCATATCCATAGTCGTTATCCCCTCCGTTTTCACCAACAGCAGGTGAAGACCATAGCATTATTGTGGAAACATAATCATATGCTGTAATGGGAGTTCCATCTGCATAGGTTAGTCCATCCTTTATAGTCCAAGTATGAGTTTTAGATCCATCATCATTTTTAGTGACTTCATGTTTTTCAACTACTGTTTTATTGATTACATACTCTCCGTCAAATGTAAGCTCAACTGTTCCATAACCTGAAATCATATTATAAATATCTAAATCTGCAGCATTGTTCTGCCAATATGGAACCCAGTCCCCTGACAACTCAGTGGTATTGCCTATTTTAACCTCCCCTGTGGGGCTAGTCGGTTTAGTTATTTCTACAGGCTCAATTGGAACTGGTTCAGGAATAGCGACCGGTTCTTCTTTAGGTGAACATGCTGATAGAATAAAAGATAAAGTCATGATTAAAGAAAGTAAAATAATTAAACTAGTCCTTTTAATCATTTTATCTCCCCCCTTATTTATGTTATTTAAAAGTAACCTAACAACTTCTTAAGCTAATCCATATATAATATTAGATGATTCTAAATTTAAGTACAGGAAGAAATTGCATTGCAATTCCCTAACACAATTAAAACTAGTTTTGGAATCTTGAATTAAAATCTAAAGTACATTTACCTTTACCAATACTTTGTAGGCAACCATAAGGGATATAAAGTAAATCATTCCAACGAACCCATAAACCTTTAAACCAATAAAAATTGCAGCAAGTATCAAGATAGGATGTAAATCTAAAGTATGGGAAACAATTTTTGGTTCAATTATCTGTCTAACTACCTGAACTAGAATAAATAGAACTATCAAAAATACTCCGGTAGTAGTTTTACCTGCGATAAAATAGTAGATGATTAAAGGTATAAAGACCATTATCATTCCTATTATAGGAAGAAGGTCAAATAAAGCACACAATATGCTTAAAATCAGTGCAAAATTAACATTCAATAGGCTGAATCCTATTAATACCTGTAGAAAACTTATAAATACAACCAAAGAATAGGCTTTTACATATCCAATTGTCATTGAAATCCCATTTTCTACTATGGAATGCATTTTAAGCTTACCATCAGGTGTAAATATAGAATAAAAGCTCTTACTAAATGACCCCAAATCCTTTGAGAATAAATAAGTTGCAATAAATGTTATTACCGTAACCAAAAGTATATTAGGTAGTTGTAAAGCAGCTGAAAGAACGGTATTGAGTATTATCATAGTTAAATTTAGAAGCTTACTCAAAACCTCTTGAAGATATTCATATATCTTAGTAAGAACAGTAGGATCTATATGCCCAGTTATTTCTATAATCTTTTTAACGATAAAATCTATATATAGAGTTATCCTATCTATGCTGGGAAGCTTATTCAAAAGCAAAATTATTTCTGTTGTTACCTTAGTTATTGACACAGTAACTAATAATCCAACTAATAAAAAAATTAAAGTAGTAGTTATTATAGCAGTAACTCCAGAAGATATTTTAAGTCTTTTTTGTATGGCAGAATTAATATTCCTTGTTGAAATAGCTATTAAAAATCCAAGAACAAAAGGAAGTGTATATTTAAGTGTAGCAAAGAAAAGAGCGAATAAAACAGTAAAAATAATTGCGAAGATACCAATATTCTTGAATTTCTTATAATATGTACTATCTAACATTTGATGCCTCCTCAAGACTCAATTTCCTTTAATTAAATAAATAATACCACGAAAAGCTAGTATTACCAATAGTATTTTCATTTAATAGTATACATTGAAAAAAGGTCCTAATATATATTAAAACAAGATATATTTTGGTACTTTTATACATATTATTTTTCTTTCGTTTTAGTTATGATATATTTGGTTATATCTATAAACTAGATTATTAGCTTGATTCAACAATTACTCTATGTTAAAATATTTCTAATCCTAAGTTTGTCTAATTATGTATAATATAGGCTAAAACTCGACTATCACCCTAGGAATTTCGATTAGAGCAATAATAACAGGCATTTTTGTATATTTTATCTAAAATATATTAGTTGAGCCTAGGCCTTATTAAATAAAAGAAGGGAGATTTGTACATGGAAAACTTTTTCAAGTTGAAGGAAAGTGGTACTAATGTATCAACTGAGATCGTAGCTGGAGCAACTACATTCTTTGCAATGTCTTACATCATCTTTGTTAATCCATCTATGCTTTCACAAACCGGTATGCCTTGGGGAGCAGTATTCTTGTCAACTATCATAGCTTCAGTAGTAGGAACACTAGTAATGGCACTATTTGCAAACGTTCCTTATGCACAGGCACCTGGTATGGGACTTAATGCATTCTTTACTTACACCGTTGTATTTGGTTTAGGCTTTACATGGCAACAAGCATTGGCAATGGTATTTGTCTGTGGTCTAGTTAATATTTTCATTACTGTAACAAAAATTCGTAAATCCATTATAAAAGCTATTCCAGCAAGTTTACAAAATGCAATCGGAGGCGGTATAGGTATCTTTATTGCCTACATAGGGGTTAAGAGTGCAGGACTTCTAAGCTTTACATCAGACCCTGGACATAATATAGTACTTGAAGGCGGTACGGTAATAGCAGATGCAGGTGCTGTTCCAGCTCTTGTAAACTTTAACACAGCTCCTGTTTTATTAGCTGTAATTGGGCTTATCTTAACAGTAGTTCTTTTGGTATTAAAAGTTAAGGCTGCAATTCTGCTAGGTATAGTTGCTACTACTATTATTGGTATTCCTATGGGAGTTGTAGATGTTTCTCAAATAGGTGCCACATCAGGTATAGGTCAATCCTTTGCTGAACTAGGAACTACATTTGGAGCAGCTTTTGGAAAAGAGGGCTTGCTATCCCTATTTAGTGATCCAGCCAAGTTGCCACTAGTTCTTATGACAATCTTTGCATTCTCTTTATCAGATACATTTGATACAATAGGTACTTTCATTGGAACTGGAAGAAAGAGCGGAATCTTCAGTGAAGAAGATGAAAAAGCTATGGAATCAGGTACAGGATTTAAATCTAAGATGGATAAGGCTCTATTTGCTGATGCAACTGCAACTTCAATAGGAGCTATCTTTGGTACATCTAACACCACTACTTATGTAGAAAGTGCTGCTGGTATCGCAGCTGGAGGTCGTACAGGATTAACAAGTCTTGTAACAGCACTGTTATTCATTGCATCTATCTTCTTAGCTCCTGTTGCAGGAATCGTACCTGCTCAAGCTACAGCACCTGCACTAATAGTTGTAGGTATAATGATGCTATCAGCATTTGCAGAAATCGACTGGGATAATTTAGACGAGGCAATTCCAGCATTCTTCGCTGGTATATTCATGGCACTTTGCTATAGTATTTCCTATGGTATTGCAACTGGATTCTTATTCTATATCATAGTTAAGTTCTGTAAGAAGGAAATGAAGGATGTACATCCAATCCTAATTGGATCTACAGTGCTCTTTATAATAAACTGGGTTATATTATCCATAATTTAAGAACTAATAGAACCTGATTGAAATTTCAATCAGGTTCTATTTTTTTAATGGTTTCTCATTTGTTCATCATACATATTCTTATAAAATCCATCTAGCTCCATTAGGGATTCATGATTGCCCCTTTCTATAATCTTACCCTTGTTTAATACAATTATCTTATCTACATTTTTAATCGTAGAAAGCCTATGGGCTATTATAAAGGTTGTACGATCTTTTTTTAGCTTTTCTATTCCATTTTGAATTATTTTTTCAGTCTCAGTATCTATATTAGATGTTGCTTCATCTAGAATTAAGATTCTAGGATTTCTTATATAGGCTCTGGCAAATGAAATAAGTTGTTTTTCTCCTTGGCTTAGATTGCTGCCCTTTTCAAATATCTTCTGATCTATACCCCTTTCAATAATGGAGTCTCCCCCTACATCTACTAGTGCCTGCACTATATCCTCATCACTAAAGTTCTCATCATCTAGTTTAATATTATCTCTTATATCGGTCTCAAAAAGAAATGCATCCTGTAGAACCACTGCCATATTGGCTCTAAGAGAGTTTCTATTCATGTCCTTTATATTTTTACCATTTATAAATATATTTCCAAGCCTAGGCTCATAAAACTTTAAAATAAGATTTATAATGGTACTCTTGCCGCTACCAGTTGAACCAACAAATGCTACACTCTCTCCACTCTTAACCTCAAAATCAATACCCTTTAAAACATCATCATCTTCATTATATGCAAAATAGACATCTTCAAATTTTACATCTCCCTTTAGGTCAACAGGTTCATTATTCTGTTCTTCTAATGTATCCATCTTTAATAAATCGAAAACGTGGGTTGCAGAAGCATAGGATTGTTCTAATTCACCAAATCTAGTAACCACTGTACTTACATTATTAAAGATTTTAGAAACGTAATCTATGACTATATACATGCTTCCTACAGTAACTGCGTACAATCCTGTAATCCTTCCAACCCCAAAATATAAAAGGACGAGAATTGTTCCCACATAACTAAGAGCATCAATTGCCCTATAACCACCATAGCTTCTTACCTTTGTAACTTCTAAATTGCTTTCAAAAATATTATAGTTGATTTGGTCAAATTCATCTTTTATATGACTTTCTTTATTAAAGGCTTGGATAATCTCCATGTTTTGTATGTTTTCATTGATACTGGCATTTATATCTCCTACATATGCACGACTTAAGCTTGTATACTTAGCTGTCTTATATCTCAAATCTCTAAATATAATATATATTATGGGTACTAGTAATAAAAACAAAAGTGCAACAGGTAGATTTGTGATTACAATCATTCCATAGATGCTAACAATCATAATAGTCGATGTGGTCATATCTGCCAAAATCAACTGGAACATCATCTTCAATCTATTTGTATCATTAGTAATTCTAGATACTATATTACCAGCAGGCAGGTTATCAAAATAGGATATAGGCAGCTTATTAATATGCTTGTACACATCCTTTTGCACATTGAATGAAATCATATTTGCAGCCTGTTCAAAGGCAAGAAGGGCTAGGTTCCCAAAGAGCCCACAAAGTATATATACTATGAGGTAAATCCCCAAGAGCTTAAAGATAGAAACAAAATCCGACTTTTCCATATCCAGTTTTATATAGTTATTTAGAATATAGCCTATAATCATAGGACCTATGATTTCCAATGCAGTACGAATCATGGATAAAATTAGTCCCAAAGATAATGGTTTTGCTTGCTTCTTTGCATAGGTTTTTAATTTTTTCGTTACAAATTCATTTCGTATCTTATTGTTCATCAAAACGACTCCTTGCTAGCTGATTCATATACTGTTCATAATACCACTTTCCGCCCTTGATAAGGTCTTCATGACTTCCTCTTTCAACGATTTTCCCTTTATCAAGTACAATAATTTCATCTAAATCCTTAACTTGACTTATTCTATGACTTGAAATAATAGTAGTCTTTCCTTGTCTGTTTGCTTTAATATTATTTATAATATTTTTTTCTGTTCTTCCATCGACTGCACTCATACAATCATCAAGTATTAGTATATAAGGATCCTTTAAAAATGCCCTAGCTATACCAATTCTCTGATTTTGTCCACCGGATAGGGATATCCCCTTCTCACCACAAAGGGTGTCTAAGCCCTTAGGAAAGATATTTAGGTCCTTTTCGAAATCAGCCAATCTTATGGCATCCATTAGTTCTTCTTCAGTAGCATCTGGTTTTGAGAGCTTTATATTATCCCTAATGCTTTTAGAAAATATCATATGTCTTTGAGGAACATAACCAATAAGGTCTCTGATACTTGAAATCCTATAGTTATGAATTTTTTCCCTATTAAGATAAATGCTATCCGTATTCATAGGATAAAGACTTAAAAGCTGTTTTAAAAAAGTAGATTTTCCAGAACCAGTCTTTCCTAGTACTCCTAGTGACTTTCCGCTTCCTATCTGAATATTCAAGTCTTCCAGTATATTGTCCTTTGATGTAGGGTATTTAAATGAGTGAGCTTTAAATTCAATATCAGGATTTGTTTTAAGTCTAATTGCATCACTCTTTTCAACAATATCTTCCTTGTAATTCAAGACTTCCTGAATTCTTTCCATAGATGCACGAGCCTGCTGCTTGATATTGATAAAGTTACCAAAAGCATACATTGGCCATACTAGCATGTTCAAATAATAGGTAAAGGATACTAGTTGGCCTATGGAAATCTCTCCTTTAGAAATTAAAAAAGATCCATAGCCTATGGCTATAATAAAAGTCATTGCAGGTATTATGCTTTGGATAGGAGTAATAAGGGCTTGATACTTTACTACATCCAAATTCCTACTACACAAATCTTTGCCTCTAGATTCAAAGTCCTTATATCTAGACCTTTGCAGATTGAAAACTCGAATAATCCTTATTCCTTCAACATCCTCTAGGACATTGGCATTTAGCTTATCAAAGGCTACTTGAACCTTATCCCACCTATCATAGATTTTATTCCCAATTAAAATCACCAAATATGCTAAAATAGGAAGGGGTACTATAGAAGCTAGAGTCAGTTTAACATCCACTACTACCATCATCATTATAATAATCAATAATGGAAACATTGTGGAGTCAAATAAACTTAGAGTTCCAAAACCAGCTAAATCACTGAGGCTATTTACATCATTAGTTGCTTTTCCCATAAGAGAACCTGTAGGATGCTTTTCAAAAAAGACTAGGGATTGCTTTAGGAACTTGGTCATAAGATTGTCCCTTGCCCTAAAATCTATTTCATTAGCTGCCCTAAAGGTAAAGTAAGACCAACCCATGGCAAAGAAATACTTTATTATTATTATAATTAGATTAACTCCTAGTATTATAAAGAACATTTTCAATCCAATAGTCCCTTCAAATATCATATCTGTAAGTCTACCTGTTATATATGGCGGAATTAGTCCTACTAGATTACTTAAAAACAAAAAACTTACTGCAAGAATATATTTCTTCTTATAATACGATATAAACCACCAAAAATCCTTAAACATAGGTCCTCCTTAGATTAAACAAAAAAATTATCCTTTATTGGAAAAAAAGATAAAAAACATATGCTTATTAATTATACCCTATAAGCATAATAAATCCCAATGTAGTTTTGAACATTGGGATTAAATTAGTGAAGACCAAAAAAGCCCTTACTTGACCATTCTCTAGTTTAGAAAGGGCTCCATTAATATTCATATTCTAAAACTTAGTCATCATATCCGTCATCTTCATCTAATTCATTTTCTTCGTCTTCATCTCCATCGTCTTCATCTATATCGTCTATTTCATGCTTTAATACTTCACCAGAAGATGCATCTATTTCTATATCATGTTCTTTTCCATCAGCAATCACTTTTATTTCGTATATCATATCATCATCATCTAGTTCGAATTCAACTATATTACCATCAACTTCTTTTAATGCTATTTCCCTGGCTTCATCAGCGGAAATTATTTGTCCCCTAGAAGTATTGTTGTCTTCATCATCAGCTTCATCATCTACGCCTTCGTCTTCTCTTTCATATTCTATAATATTACCGTCATAGGCATTTATTTCAATATCATATCTAAAGCCGTTTGATATGATTTCTATTTCATACTTTCCATCATCAAATTCAAATTTTACTACTCTTCCCGGTGCTATTTCTTGAGCTCTTTTTTCTGCCATGTCTCTTCCCATAAGAGTTCTTCCATTAGCCATGATATCATCTTCACTATATTCAACTTCTATATCCATAATATCTCCATATAGCTTGGAAATCTCAAATTTATATTTGTAGCCATCTTTGATAATATCAATTTCGTATTTATCATCATCAGCTTCAAAGCTTTCAATTCTTCCATCTGCAAAGTTTAAGGCAATCTCTTTTGCATCTTCTTCAGTTATTGAAGCTCTTACACCTTGAATAGGGCCTTGATAACCCTTACCTATAACCACTGTAAAATTGTCATTATCCCAATCAACATATTTTCCTAGGGTTTCTGCAACATCTCGAACTGGAATGTAGGTTCTACCATTTCTAATTGCAGGCCCCTTATTTAGTTGGATTTGCTTACCATTAAAACTTGCTGTATTGTTTTCTATTTGCATAGTGATTACATTGACACCATCATCAATAATTACTGTTCGAGTTGCATTTTCCCAATCCACTTTATAACCCAATGCTTCTGCTATAAACCTTATAGGGACTAAGGTTCTGGAATCCTCAATATAGGGATCTGAATCTGCTTCTACAAACCTTCCATCGACCCATAATCTAAGGTCATCTGATGCTTCTGCCCTAAATGGAACAAAAACAATTAATAAAGCTATCGCTAATAATGATGTTAATACTGTCTTTTTCAAATTAATTCCTCCTTTTATATAAGAATAACCTTAAGATTTCAAAATCATTGTAGTGATTTTAATATGTCTTTTCTTTATTACCTTAATTTATTGATTTAATATATACCCTAAAAATTGTTTTTTTAATAATTGTTCAGACTGACTAAACAAACTTCTATATTTTAGTGTTTTGAAGGATTAACAAAAAAAAGAAAAGCTTCTAACGAAGCGTTAGATGTAGCTTTTCTTGTTACTCATTGACAGAAAGTTCTATTTATATAAGATTCAAGGTAGAACTTTCCTATTCGTAATAAAAAAACCTTGCAATCACTGAGATTGTAAGGTTTGTAGTGGTGCGCCTTCAGGGATTCGAACCCTGGACACCCTGATTAAGAGTCAGGTGCTCTACCAACTGAGCTAAAAGCACATTTCTTATCAACAAAAACTATTATACTACCATTATGCGACTTTGTCCATAGTTTTTTATAAATTCTTAACCATAATTTAATATTTTCTTTAAATTTAGAGTTTTTATGTTAAAAGACCCCTCAATTTCCTTATGATTAAAGAGGGATCTAGTATAATTATTTAGACTGGAAGAACAGTGCTATAGTACCTGGTCCTGAATGAGAGCCTATACCTGCTCCTATTGTATTGATTAGGAATTCTTTAGTACCAAACTCTTCGCTAATCATCTCTTTAAGCTTTGTGGCTCCTTCAAGGTCATCTCCATGACTTATTGCAACAATTTTACTTGAATAGTCAGCACCCTGGTTTCTCTCCTTCATTATCTCAACCATTCTCTTAAATACCTTGTTTCTTCCTCTTACTTTTTCAAATGGAATCAGTTTTCCTTCTTCATTTACTTCCAAAATAGGCTTAATATTTAATAAGCCACCTACAAAAGCTGTTGTCTTGGAAACCCTTCCTCCTCTAAAGAGATACTCTAAATCATCTACGGTAAATATGGACTGAAGGCTTTCTATTTGTTTATTAACCTCTTTAATTATCTCATCTTTGGATTTACCTTCCTTAGCCATTTTTGCAGCAGCTAAGACTAACAACCCAAATCCCAATGTGGCCGCTTTTGTATCAATAATATCTAAATCTAAATTAGGATAGCTTTCCTTTACAGCCTGGCTTACTAATACTGATGTCTGATATGTACCAGATAATCCTGATGAGAATGCTAGATATAAAACAGACTCACCACTTTTTGCATACTCCTCAAATTTTTCTTTGAAGCTTTGTGCAGAAATCTGAGCAGTACTAAATACCTCCCCTGCTCTCATACCATCATAAACCTCTTTAGAACTAATGGTTAATTGATCTAAATACTCCTTATTATCCTTTATTACAATTATAGGTAAAATGTCTATTTCATATCCCTTAAGTATTTCAGCTGGAAGATCGCATCCTGTATCCGTTAAAATCTTCACTCCCATTCATATCCCTCCTTACTTTACTATATAATATACCATTTATTAAAAAAACTAACAAGTTATTCCCCTATGCTTAAAAAATGAATAGTAAAAACACTTAATAAATTATAATCAGAAGTGTCTCGATTGGAAGTTTTAATTTAATAGTTTAGAATCTGCATAAATTCTCCTTCAATAAAATAAATTATATATATGTAAAAATATTTTGGGGAGGTCTTAGAATGAAGCTCTTCTTTATAAGTAAGAGATTGTTTTTTTCAATAATTGGAATTATAATGGTATTGATGCTACTTGGATTTCTTTATATGCTAGCACTCAACTAAAGACATAATAGGAGGGTAGAGATTTGTTATGCAATTAGTAAGCAATACAATTTTTATTGGTATATTGGCCAGTCTTGGAGCTGGTTTAATGACCGGTGTTGGAGGATTTCCAATATTTTTTGCTAAGAATATTTCGCAGAAAATGCTGGATGTTCTACTCGGCTTCGCTGCTGGAGTAATGCTAGCTGCTACTTCATTTTCACTTATAATACCAAGTCTTGACTATTCTGGAGGAGGAATTAAGGCAGCACTTATTACAGCCTTTGGCATTATTATGGGGGCTCTTTTCCTAGATATAACAGATAAATACTCTCCTCACGAGCATCTTTTGGATAAGAGGATGGAAGGAGGAGCTTCTACATCCCTAAAAAAGATATGGCTATTTATAATAGCTATAACAATCCATAACTTCCCAGAAGGACTTGCTGTAGGAGTAGGCTTCGGTGATAATAATATTGCTAATGGTCTTTCTTTAGCAATGGGTATAGGTCTTCAAAATATACCTGAAGGTCTCGCTGTAGCCATTGCGCTAGTAAGGGAAAAGTACACTCAGAAAAAAGCATTTGGAATATCACTAATTACAGGATTGGTTGAACCAATAGGAGGGCTTTTAGGACTATTTCTTGTCTCCTTATTCAGACCTATATTGCCTTTTACCTTAGCTTTCGCAGCAGGTGCAATGCTATTTGTAATCTCTGATGAAATCATCCCAGAAACCCACCAGGGGGGCTATGAAAGGGAGGCTACCTTTGGAGTTATTATTGGCTTTGTGGTAATGATGATATTGGATGTAACGTTAGGATAAAAAATAGCAGCCAGGCTGCTATTTTTTTATCGACTCTATTTGATATTTAGTATAAATAGTTATTAATTCGTCAAGCTCTTGGCTAAGTGTTATTACTTCACTATCCACGCCATCAAGAACCCTTCTGTTTAGTTCATCTCTTTTTTGGTTTATATTATACTTTATAATGGATATTTCTAAATGTTTTTGCATATGGCACTCCTTAATCTAGTCGGTATTATACTGTCAATTTTTTAAGTTAGGTTATAATATCTTAACCTAACTAAGTAGTAAAATTATTTACATTTTATTGTATAATTAAACATCTT
>CAZAJU010000007.1:29649-36529 GCA_964485455.1 uncultured Tissierella sp. | reverse complement strand
TTTTACAAGAGTTTTAATATTCATAATTATAGGAGGGGTACCATGCATACTAAATTATTTATACCTGGGCCAGTTGATGTTAGAGAGGATGTACTATCTAAAATGGCAATGCCTCAAATTAGTCATAGAGGCAAAGAGGCTTCAGAGCTTCAAAGAAGTATATCTGAGAACATGCAAAAGATTTGGAATACCAAGGAACAGATATTGTTGTCTACCTCTTCAGGAACCGGTTTAATGGAAGGAGCAATTAGATCTTGTACTGCTAAAAGAGCAGCTGTATTCTCAGTTGGAGACTTTGGAAAAAGATGGTATGAAATGGGAATTTACAATGGTGTTGAAGCTGATCTTTTCGAAGTTGAACTAGGGCAAATTACAAACCCTACCTCAGTAGATGAGGTATTAAAAACTGGGAATTATGATCTAATTACTATTACTCATAATGAAACCTCAACTGGAGTAGCCAATCCAATTGAAGAAATAGCAGAGGTGGTTAAAAAATATCCAGATGTAATATTCTGTGTAGATATGGTAAGTTCTGCAGGAGGCCATAAGGTAAATATAGATGAGTTAGGCGTTGACATAGTTATAACTTCAAGTCAAAAATGCTTGGGATTACCGGCGGGATTAGCTATCTGTACTTTTTCAGAAAAAGCCATTGAAAGAGCTAAAAATGTAAAGAATAGAGGTTATTATTTTGATTTATTAAACCTTTATAAATATATAGTGAAAAAGGATTACCAATATCCATCCACACCTTCAGTTTCACACATGTTTGCCTTAGATTATCAGCTAGACTATATACTAAATGTTGAAGGACTTGAAAATAGATTTAAGCGACATGAGGAAATGGCTGAAATAGTAAGAACTTGGGCAAGAGATAAGTTTGAATTGTTTCCTGATAAAGAACATTTATCAAAAACTGTAACCTGTATTAAAAACACTAGGGGAATAAACGTGGGAGAATTAAATAAGGAATTAAAGAATAGGGGTATGATGATTTCAAATGGCTATGGAGATTTAAAGGAGAAGACCTTTAGAATAGCCCATATGGCAGATACCCAGATAGAAGATATTAATGATTTATTAAACAATATTAACGATATATTAAAGATTTAGAAAGGTGGTAATAATATGAGAATTTTAGCTAATGATGGTTTAGATAATAAAGCTATTGATATATTTAAAGAGAACAATTTTGAGATTGATACTAATCACTATGATATCGAAGATTTAAAAAATGTTATCAGAGACTATGATATTCTTATAGTAAGATCAGCAACTAAGGTGAGGAAAGATTTAATTGATGCTGCAAAGGGAAGCAAGTTAAAGCTAATAATTAGAGCAGGTGTAGGACTTGATAATATTGATGTAAAATATGCAACTAGCAATGATATTACTGTAAAAAACACTCCAAATTCAAGCAGCAATTCAGTAGCTGAATTAGTTCTTGGGCATATGTTTGGCCTAGCTAGACATATTGCAATAGCCAATTTAACCATGCGTGACGGCCAATGGAACAAAAATAAATATACGGGCATTGAGCTAAGTGGTAAAACTTTAGGAATCATAGGCTTTGGTAGAATCGGTAAGGCTTTAGCAGCTAAAGCTACAGCTCTAGGTATGAATGTTGTATTCTTCGATGCTTTTGTAACAGAAGATAAAAAATACCCTTATGTGCCTTTAAATGACCTGCTAGGTAAGGCGGATTTTATAAGTACTCATGTTTCAGCAACTGATAAACCTCTTATAGGTAAAGATGAGATTGATATCATGAAGGATGGTGTTATTATCATCAATACAGCTAGAGGTGGAGTTATAGATGAGAAAGCTCTTCTTGATGGACTTAATAGAGGAAAGATAGCTGGAGCAGGTATCGATGTATTTGAACAAGAACCAAGCCCAAATACGGAGCTTATCAATCATCCTAATGTTAGTGTTACACCACATATCGGTGCAGCTACATTTGAGGCTCAAGAGAGAATAGGAGAAGAGGTAGTGGAAATAGTTCTGGATTTTTACAACAATCTAGCTAATATTGCTAGCTAGATTGATTAAGAAAAACAAATCACCCTTAAAAGGGTGATTTTTTTTGAAAAAAGCAAACAGTTTTAAAACAAAAATGAAATATAAAAATTCACAACTTGCAATTTACTTAAATTACAAAAAATATTTTTAAAAAGGTATTGCAATTTTGGAGATATGGATTTATAATAGGTTTCAAGTTTTAAAAAATGTAATTATATAAATTTTTAATTTTAAAAAATGAATAATTTAGAAAAATTAAATTCAAAAATGAATGTTATTAAAAGTTAAATTTGAAAATTAAAGAGGAGGCTTCTTGAATGAGCATGGTGGAGAATATTGGTTCAAGAAAAATTAGAATAGTAGATACTACCCTTAGAGATGGAGAGCAAACAGCCGGTGTTGTATTTGCAAACCATGAGAAGGTTATGATTGCTCAGATGTTAAGTGATTTAGGAGTATACCAATTAGAAGTTGGAATTCCTGCTATGGGTGGAGATGAAAAGGAAACCATAAAATCCATATGCAAAAGAAACCTAAAATCTAGCATTATGGCATGGAATAGAGCTGTTATAAGCGATTTAGAGCATTCTGTTGATTGTGGAGTAGATGCAGTAGCAATATCCTTATCAGTGTCAGATATTCATATTAAGCATAAACTTAATACAACCAGAGAATGGGTAATTGAGAATATGGTAAAGTCTGTTGAATTTGCAAAGAAAAATGGACTTTATGTATCAGTTAATGGAGAAGATGCTTCCAGAGCAGATGTTGATTTCTTGGTAGAATATATTAATGCTGCAAAAGCTGCTGGTGCCGATAGATTTAGATTCTGTGATACAGTAGGATTAATGGAGCCATTTGGCATAAGAAATACGATAGAAACTCTTCGAAAGAAAACTGATTTTGAAATAGAAATGCATACTCATAACGATTTTGGTATGGCAACAGCAAATGCATTAGCAGGTGTCCTAGGTGGAGCAAATTACATCGGAGTTACTGTTAATGGATTAGGGGAAAGAGCAGGAAATGCTGCTCTTGAAGAGGTTTTAATGGCTTTGAAGATAGTGTATAATTACGATATTGATGTAGATACAACAAAATTTAGAGAGATATCAGAATATGTATCAAGAGCATCAGGAAGAGTGCTTCCAGAGTGGAAAGCAATAGTTGGAACGAATATGTTCAGACATGAATCTGGAATTCATGCTGATGGAGCAATTAAGAATCCAAAGAATTATGAGTCCTTCGATCCAAGTGAAGTAGGCTTAATGAGACAGATAGTTATTGGTAAGCATTCAGGTAGAAGAGCAATAGTTAATAAATTTTCAGAATACAATATTGAAATAGATAATGAAATGGCAGATGAAATTCTTAAAAAAGTTAGAGAATTCTCAGTTGCAATGAAGAGAACTCTATTTGACAAGGAATTAGTACAGATATATCATGATATTTTAAAGGATAGAGAATCTAAAGAATCTAAAGAATCCCCTACTGCTTAGGCAGGAGAGGACACAAAAGTAGGAGGTATATTAGTGGGTAAAAACTTAGTATATAAAATATTAGAAAAACACTTAGTAGAAGGAGAACTAGTTCCAGGAAATTCCATTGGAATAAAAATAGATCAAACCCTTACCCAAGATTCTACGGGAACAATGGCCTATCTACAATTAGAAGCCATGGGTATAGACCAAGTTAAAACAAAGAAAAGCGTTGCTTTTATAGATCATAATATGCTTCAACAAGGGTTTGAAAATGCAGATGATCATAAATATATTCAAACAGTAGCTGATAAGCATGGTATATATTTTTCTAGACCTGGAAATGGCATATGTCACCAAGTATTTCTTGAAAGATTTTCTGTTCCAGGGGATACCCTACTAGGCTCTGATAGTCATACACCAACGGCAGGTGGAGTTGGAATGATAGCCATAGGGGCTGGAGGTCTTGATGTAGCTTTGGCAATGGCAGGAGGCGCATATTATATAAACGCACCAAAAGTTGTAAAGGTAAATCTAAAGGGCAAGCTAACTCATATGGTTGCTGCAAAGGATATAATCCTTGAAGTGCTAAGAAAAGTAACTGTTAAGGGTGGTGTAGGAAGGGTATTTGAATACTCAGGAGATGGAATTAAATATCTATCTGTTCCTCAAAGAGCAACTATTACTAACATGGGAGCTGAACTAGGGGCTACAACATCTATATTCCCAAGCGATGAAAAAACCTTGGAATTCTTCAAGGCTCAGGGAAGAGAAGATGATTGGATAGAGTTATTAGCAGATGAAGATGCAATATATGATGAGGAAATAACAATAGACCTAGACAAGTTGAAGCCGTTAGCAGCTATTCCTCATAGTCCAGATAACGTATTGGAAATTGAAAGCATCGGAGATATAAAAATAGATCAGGTGGCAATAGGAAGCTGTACGAATTCCTCATATGAGGATTTAATGAAGGTAGCTCAGATCCTAAAGGGTCGTAAGGTCCATAAGGATGTAAGTCTTGTTATAGCTCCTGGTTCCAGACAGGTAATGACTATGATTGCTAAGAATGGTGCTTTAGCTGAAATAATTAGTGCAGGTGCTAGAATTCTTGAAAACTCTTGTGGACCATGTATAGGAATGGGTCAATCACCAGGTACTAATGGAGTGTCACTTAGAACATTCAATAGAAACTTCTATGGTAGAAGCGGAACACTTTCAGCAAGTGTTTATCTAGTAAGTCCAGAAACAGCTGCAGTCAGTGCAATATATGGAAAACTAACTGATCCATCAACATACGATGTAAAATTTGAAAACTTAAATGTAGATGAGTTTCTTGTGGATGATAGCATGATTATTAAGCCTTCAAGAGAAGGTGCAGATGTAGAGGTTGTTAGAGGTCCTAATATCAAACCTTTCCCATTAAATATAGAGCTAACTCAATCTATAGAAGGAAAGGTATTGTTAAAGACTAAGGACAATATTACTACTGACCATATAATGCCATCGGATTCTAAATTGCTTCCTTTTAGAAGTAATATTCCATACCTATCAGAATTTTGTTTCAATACTATTGACGACAAGTTTCCAGCTAGAGCAAAAGAATATAATGGAGGCTTTATAGTTGGTGGAGAGAACTACGGACAAGGTTCAAGTAGAGAGCATGCAGCTTTAGCGCCTTTATATCTAGGGGTAAAAGGGGTTATTGTAAAGAGTTTTGCTAGAATTCACAAAGCTAATTTAATAAATAGTGGAATAATTCCAATGGAGTTTGTAGACAAGTCTGACTATGATTCAATAAATCTATTAGATGATTTGGAAATAGAGGATATACTTAATAAATTAGGATCCTCAGAATTAGAAGTGAAAAATAAAACTAATGGAATAACTTTTAAGGTTAAACTTGATTTATCCCAGAAAGAAGTAGAGGTACTAAAGGCTGGAGGAAAGTTAAATTATATGAAATCCTTGGCAATGAAGTCTAATCTTTAAGAGCAAAGCTATATAAGGAACATAATCAAGGGGGAACATAATGTATAAAATAACATTAATACCGGGAGACGGAATAGGACCTGAAGTATCTAGTGCAATGAGAAAGGTAGTAGAAGCTACTGGGATAGATATAGAGTGGGAAATTGTAGAAGCAGGAGAAGGGGTCATGGAGGAATACTCTACGCCTCTTCCTCAACATGTAATAGATACCATTAAAAAGAATAAAATTGCTATTAAGGGACCAATCACCACGCCTGTTGGCAAGGGATTTAAAAGCGTAAATGTGACCTTAAGACAAGAGCTTGATTTATATGCTAATCTTAGACCAGTGAAAAGCTTTAAGGGTATTAAGTCTAGATATGAAGACATAGATTTAGTAATAGTTAGAGAAAATACCGAAGACCTATATGCAGGAATTGAGCATAAACTTGGTAACTATGGAGCAGAAAGCATTAAAATAATAACTAGGGAAGCAAGCGAGAGAATTTCAGAATTTGCCTTCAAATATGCTCAAGATAACAAGAGAAAAAAGGTAACAGCAATACACAAGGCTAATATCATGAAGCTTAGTGATGGACTTTTTCTAGATGTATATAGAAATGTAGCTCTAAAATATGATCTTGAATACGATGATATGATTGTAGATGCAGCAAGCATGAACCTTGTTATGACTCCTGAAAATTTCGATGTTATGGTCATGCCAAATCTCTATGGAGATATATTGTCAGACCTTTGTGCAGGATTAGTTGGAGGTCTTGGTATAGTACCAGGAGCCAACATAGGTAAGGAATATGCAGTATTTGAGGCAGTCCATGGTAGTGCCCCACAAATTGCAGGAAAGAACATAGCAAACCCAACTGCTCTTATACAGTCAGCAGTAATGATGCTAAGATATCTAGGTGAATATGATAAGGCAGCTTTAATCGAGAACTCCCTATCCAAGGTTTTTCTTGATGGAAAGGTATTAACAGCTGATCTTGGAGGAACTGCAACAACGGAAGAATTTACAAATGAATTATGTAGAGTAATGGAAGGTAAATAGAATTTAATAATTATGAAACCCAAAGAAAAAGAGAATTAGACATGTTAGACTATGCTATAAAAGGTGGAAGAGAAGAAATTATTACAATAAAATAAGAAAACACCTTGCAACATTTGCGCTCTAATGTTATACTCTATTAAAGTGCAAATGGGACTGGTGAAATATGATACTAAACATTATTTTTTCTACTAAATTTAATAACCATCATCATAGACCGTAGGGGTTGTAACTTTGAACTTTTGTTCATAGATGCAAGCCCTTATTCTCTTGTAGAGAACCGCTTGGTCTATGAAGGTATAAAAACCATATAGGCCAGCCTATATGGTTTTTTTATGACCTAACC
>CAZAJU010000007.1:0-29549 GCA_964485455.1 uncultured Tissierella sp. | reverse complement strand
ATGAAGGTATAAAAACCATATAGGCCAGCCTATATGGTTTTTTTATGACCTAACCCAATTTGCTGTGCTTTTAGCAAATTGATGGTAGGTCAAATGCATCTACGCAGTGCTTCGCTGTCCGTTTTGTCTACAACTCATAAAATTCGTTGGACAAAAAGGCAATGAACACCAAATCTACGGGAAGTTGACTTGACCCAATGAATGGAAGTGAGTTGTAGGTAAGTCATTCGCAAGTAAATTGATTTGAGTTGTGAAACTGCTTATGACCTAACCCAGTAACAAAATAGGTAGAGCTGATTGTATTAATTACACAAAATGGGGGGTAAATATGGAATTTAAAAGCATTTCTGAAGAATTAGCAGCACTTAAGTATAAAAAAAGCATAGAAAGAGAAATAGAGGATTATTTCGAATCAAAAGGATTTAATATTATTGAGCCGGATATATTTCAAAGCTATGATGATTTTTTATTATCCAATTTTAGACATGATTCATCTAAGACAGTGAAGGTGTTAGGTGGAGACTCTAAGATATTTATCTTAAGACCTGATATTACATCGAATATTCTAGGTAGGATTTTATCTAATTGGGAGGGTAAACCACCTTTAAAGGTATACTACAATTCAAGGGTATATAGCAATTCTCCTGGAGGTGGAATTAAAGAAAGCTATCAGGTTGGAGTAGAATCAATAGGGGATAAACCAAATATGGCAGATATGGCAATATTGGAGATGGCTATCAATCTTATGGAGAGTCTTAAGACACCGTATGTATTGGAATTAGGTTCTAGTAAATATCTGGATTCATATATTAGGGAGCTTAAATTGGATTCTAGGGATGAACTACAATTAAGAAGCTTGCTCTCCAAAAAAAATAAGGATGAACTTTTAAATTGGCTTTATAAGAAAGAAATAAAGGGTACTATTTTAGATATAATACTAGATATGGAAGGAAATATGGAGGAAGTAATTAATAAGGCTAAAGGTCTTTATGTGAACTATGAAATGGAAGGTGCTCTAAGCTCAATAGAGTCTATAATGAACTTCTTCAAAGAAAAAAACCTTTTGGACAAGGTAAACTTAGATTTATCCATGATACCAGATTTGGATTACTATGACGGAATAGTTTTTAAAGGATATTGTCTTGGAACTTCCAAGAAAGTGATTTCCGGTGGTCGATATGACAAATTAACTGAATTATTTGGAAGGAATGTACCAGCAGTAGGATTTATGATGGATTTAGAATTAGCAACTAAATTGAGATATAGAGGTGAAAACAGATGAGTGGAGTCACTATAGCATTAGCAAAGGGAAGATTGGGAGAAAAAGGATTAGACCTATTTAAAGACACTGATATGGAAATTATCCGCGAAAAGGATACAAGGAAATTGGTCTTTAAGGATTCCAAGGAGAGAATTACCTATATATTCGTTAAACCATCAGATGTTATTACATATGTAGAAAAAGGAGTTGCTGATTTAGGAATAGTTGGTAAGGATATGATTCTTGAAGAGGATAAAGATATATATGAGCTAATGGATTTAAATTATGGAAAGTGCAAATTTGCCATAGCAGGATTTAAGGATCAAACTACGGTCAAAGAAAATGATGTACTTCGAATAGCGTCAAAGTATCCAAATTATGTTAAAAAGGTTTTTGAGGACAGAGGGCAAAAGGTTGAAGTTATTAAACTAGGAGGCTCTATAGAACTGGCTCCTGTGATTGGTCTCTCTGACATAATAGTGGATCTAGTTGAAACCGGTAATACCCTTAAGGAGAATGGATTAGTGATTTTGGAAGACTTGGACCCAATCAGTGCAAGACTTGTGGCAAATAAGGCTAGCTATAGGATTAAATATGAGATCATAAAGAAGATTGAAAAGATACTTGGAGGAGCTAAATGATTCAAATCTACGATGGAAATAAAGATATAGATAAAATAGAAGGCATATTAACAAGATCTCAGATGGACTCCAAGGATGTATTGTTAAGAGTAGATCAGATTTTGGAAGAAGTAAAGCTCAGGGGTGACAAGGCAGTTCTAGAATTTACAAGGATGTATGATAAGAATAACCTTTATAATCTAAAGGTTTCCAAGGAGGAAATAGAAGAGGCTAAGACAAACATAGATGAAGACTTAAGAAATGCCATAATCAATGCCATAGAGAATATTAAAGCATTTCATAAAAAACAAGTAAGAGAAGAATTCTTTATAGAAAAAGAGAAGGATATCTTACTTGGGCAGCTAATAACCCCAATTGAAAAAGTCGGTATCTACATACCGGGAGGAACTGCTTCTTATCCTTCCACAGTGATGATGAATGCCATACCTGCAAAAATAGCTGGAGTGGAAGAAATAATAATGGTAACCCCAGCAGATAAAAATGGGAAGATTAAGGACTCTGTTCTGGTAGCTGCTGATTTAATCGGGGTTACAGAAATTTATAAGGTTGGTGGTGCTCAAGCCATTGGAGCACTGTGCTATGGTACTGAAACTATCCCTAAGGTAGATAAGATAGTAGGCCCTGGAAATATCTATGTAGCTATGGCAAAGAGAAAGGTTTCGGGTCTGGTAGGAATAGATATGATAGCTGGGCCGAGTGAAGTGGTGATTTTAGCTGAAAATGGAGCAAATCCTGCATATATAGCAGCGGATTTAATTGCTCAAGCCGAGCATGATATGAGAGCTGCAGCAATATTGGTTACAGATTCCTATAGTCTTGCAGAAAGAGTGCAAAAGGAAGTTATGTTACAGCTTTTGACTCTTAACCGTAGTGAAATAGCAGAAAAATCTCTGGATGAATATGGGGCAATTATAGTTACCAAGGACAGAGAGGAGATATTTCAAATAGCAAATAGATTGGCTCCTGAGCATCTTGAATTGCTTACTAAGGATTATTTTAATGATTTTAGAAAGATTAAAAATGCTGGGGCTATATTTCTTGGAGAATATACACCTGAACCAGTAGGAGATTACTATGCAGGTCCAAATCATACCCTTCCTACATCAAGGACTGCAAGATTTTCCTCTGCCTTGAGTGTAGATGACTTTTGTAAAAAAACATCCCTTTTATACTATTCCAAGGATGCGCTTCTTAAAGCTTCTAGAGATATCATGAACATAGCTACTGATGAGGGACTGACCGGCCATGCTAATTCAATAATGGTCAGAACGGAGGATTAATAATGTTTAAATACTTAAGAGAAGATATTAAAATCTTTAAATCCTACAAAGTAAATCATATGGAATTTAATATAAAGCTGGATGCGAATGAAGGTATCGATTGGATAGATGGAATGAATAGATATCCAGATGATAGCTGTAGTGAGCTTAGAGAAAGACTAGCAAAAAAGTTAGGGAAGAAAACCAATGAACTTTTAATTGGAAATGGATCATCTGAGCTTATAGAACTGGTAATGAAGGCCTATCTGGAGTATGGAGAATTGGTAGTATCAATCTCTCCAACCTTTAGTATGTATAAACTATATACAATCATAAATAAGGGAATATACGAAGAATTTCCACTTGATAATATGAAGACCTTGGACGTAGACGGTTTTATAGATTTTATAAAATTGAAGAAACCCAAAATTATCATCTTAAGCAATCCGAATAATCCGACAGGGTCTACTATTTCAAGAGAAGACATCTTAAGAATTGTTGAAGCTAGTGATTGTATGGTCATACTGGATGAGGCATATATAGAGTTTACTGATATGGATATTCAGGATAGCACAAGAGAATACAAGAACCTTGTAGTCTTAAGGACTTTTTCAAAAGCCTATGCACTAGCAGGAATTAGACTGGGCTATTTGATAGGGGACCAAGAGACAGTGGAATATATAAACAGAGTTAGGTCTCCTTATAACATAAACACCATAACTCAAGAGATGGGTCTTCAGGCTCTTGACAATGAAGTTGAAATTATGAAAAATATTGCTTTAATCAAGCTGGAAAGAGAAAGGGTATTTGGTAAGCTTGAAGACTTAGGATTAGCTCCGTATCCGTCAGGTGGAAACTTTATCTTTTTTAAAGGAATTGAGACCTTGTTCGATGAGCTAGTAAAGAAAAAGATCCTAATTAGAGCTTTTTCTGGGGATTTAAAGGGGTACTTTAGATTATCCATTGGAACAAAAGAAGAGAATGATTTGGCTCTTAAGGCAATAGAGGAGGTTCTAAATGAGACAGTCAATAGTTAATAGAAATACCTTAGAGACTAGTATAGAGTTAGAACTTAATGTAGATGGAAACAAGGATATTTATATAGATACTGGAATTGGTTTCTTTGACCATATGTTAAAGGCAGTGGCCTTCTATGCTGAATTTGATTTGAACTTAAGATGTGATGGTGACTTAGAAGTGGATAGTCATCATACTGTAGAGGATATAGGTTTAGTCCTTGGGTCTGCTTTAAAAGAAGCCATAGGAGATAGGAAAGGAATAACTAGATTTTCTTCTACTATCACACCTATGGATGAGAGTTTGGCCTTAGTTGCCATAGATATTTCCAATAGACCTTTTATAGTCGATAATTTAAGCTTTAATAGCCATAGGATTGGAAGTATGGATACACAGGATTTCAAAGAATTCTTTAGAGCCTTTGCTTTTTCAGCTGGTATTACCCTCCATATAGACATAATGAGAGGTGAAAATGACCACCATAAGATTGAAGCTGTTTTTAAAGGCTTAGGAAGAGCTTTAAAGGAAGCTTTAACAATTAAAGGTCATGAAGTAATCAGCACAAAGGGGGTATTATAATGATTATTTATCCAGCAATAGATATAAAGGACAAAGCTTGCGTCCGACTTGTCCAAGGGTCCTATGACAATATGACTGTATACGAAAAAGACCCTGTAAAGGTGGCTTTAAAATGGGAATCCATGGGGGCAAAGATTCTTCACCTTGTGGATTTAGATGGGGCCAGAGATGGTATAAGAATCAACGAATCCGTTGTAAGGGATATAGTAAATAAAGTTAAAATCCCAATACAAATCGGTGGAGGAATAAGGGATACAGAAGGAGTAGACCTTTATCTAAATATGGGAGTATCCCAGGTCATAATAGGTACAGCTGCTATAAAAAACCCTATTTGGCTAAAGGAAATGATAGAAAAATATAGTGATAGAATCATTGTCTCCATAGATGCTAAAAACGGATTTATTGCAACTGATGGATGGGAAGCTCTATCCAACAAGAAGGCTCTGGACTACATCAAAGAATTAAAAAAACTTGGGCTAAAGAGAATAGTGTATACGGATATTGATAAGGATGGAATGCTTCAAGGTCCTAATTTCAATATATATGAGTCTCTTAAAGAAGAGGTAGACATTGAGGTAATAGCCTCAGGAGGAGTAACTACAATGGCTGATATTAATCGTTTAAAAGAAATTGGACTTTATGGAGCTATTGTAGGTAAGGCACTTTATGAAGGAAAGCTAAATTTAGAGGAGGTTTTAAAATGATTAGAAGAATAGTACCATGTTTAGATGTAAAGAACGGTAGAGTAGTTAAGGGTAAGAAGTTTGTAGATATTACAGATGTAGATGATCCAGAGAGCTTAGCAGAATACTATTCAAATTCAGGTGCTGACGAGATGTATTTTTACGATATTAGTGCTTCTACAGAAGATAGAAGGATTTCTAAGGAATTTATAGATAAGGTCGCTAAGAAGACTACAATTCCATTCGGTATAGGAGGTGGAATATCCACTATTGAGGATATAGAGGATATATTTAATAGGGGTGCCAGTAAGGTATCCATAAATTCAGCTGCTGTTAAAAACCCTGAATTTATTAAAGAAGCTAGTGAAAGATTCGGTTCACAAAAGATTGTATTGGCTATGGATGTAAAAAAAGTAGGAGACAATAAGTGGAATGTATTTTTAAATGCAGGCACCCTAGATTCAGGAGTAGATGCTATTGAATGGGCAATAAAAACAGAAAAATTAGGTGCAGGAGAGATGGTTATCAATAGTATAGATGCAGACGGAACAAAGGAAGGTTATGATATAGAGTTGCTAAAGGCTATAAAGAAAAATGTAAAAGTACCTATAATAGCTTCAGGTGGAGCAGGAAAGATGGAGGATTTCTTAGAAGCTATAGTGGAAGCTGATGTAGAGGGGGTTTTAGCTGCTAGTGTATTCCACTATAAGGAAATAAATATAGGAGAATTAAAACAATATTTAAAGAATAATGGAGTAGAGGTAAGCCTATAATGAATATTAAATTTGACGAAAATGGTCTAGTACCAGCTATAGCTCAAGACGTTGGAACAGGGGAAGTACTGATGCTAGCCTATATGAATGAAGAGTCTCTTAAGTTAACTATTGAAACGGGAATAGCTCATTACTATTCCCGCTCTAGAAAAGAGCTATGGAAGAAGGGAGAAACCTCTGGAAATATACAGGAGGTAAAGGGGATTTACTATGACTGTGATGGAGATAGTATACTCCTTAAGGTAAATCAAAAAGGTGTAGCTTGTCATACCGGAAACTATTCTTGTTTTTTCAATGAGATTGTTGGGTATAATGATATTGGTAGTACACTTAAGGAACTGTATAAAACTATTTTAGATAGAAAACTTAATCCTAAGGAAGGTTCTTATACTCAGTACCTATTCGAAAAGGGAATTGATAAGATTCTTAAGAAAGTAGGAGAAGAGACATCTGAGGTTATAATCGGAGCAAAGAATAGCAAGGAAGAGCTAATTTATGAGACAAGCGATTTAATCTATCATATGATGGTTCTTCTGGTAAATCAAGAAGTAAGTCCTATAGAAATTCTAGAGGAATTAAAAAGTAGAGTGAAGTAAGGAGAGTTTTATGAAATATACTGATCACCATGTCCATACCAGGTTTTCACCTGATAGCAATGCGGATATAGTAAAATATATAACCAAAGCCAAAGAGCTAGACTTGGCATATTTGATATTTACCGACCATATAGATTTTGGTACAAAGGACCCTGAATTTATAAATTTTATCGACTTTGATGATTATATAAGGGAAATGAAAAGTCTGGAAAGACAATATGAGATTCCTATAAAAATAGGGGTTGAGATTGGATATGAAAAAAATTATAAGAAGGAAATTGACCAGTTTTTAAAAAACCATAAATTTGATTTTGTAATCTCATCAATCCATTATGGAAATGGAATGGACTTCTATATGGGGGACTTTTTTGTAGGTAAAACTAAATATGAGTCCTATTTGGACTATTTTAAGCTTGTTTTGGAGATGGTAGAGAACTTTACTAGCTATGATGTAGTTGGTCATATGGATTATATATCTCGATATGGTCCATATGAGGATAGACATTATAATTATGGGGATTATAAGGACATACTCGATGAGATTTTAAAGGCAATAATAAAAAATAATAAGGGCATGGAGGTAAATACCTCAGGTTTAAGAGGAAAATTAAAAACCACATTTCCCAAAAATGAGGTGCTCTTAAGGTATAAAGAATTGGGAGGAAACAAGATTACAGTAGGGTCTGACTGCCATTTTAACGATCATTATAGTGCACATTTTGAAGAGGTAATTAGCAATTTAAATTCAATGGGATTTACAACGATAAATAATTTTTAAGGAGTAAACTTATGAACCCTAATATTAATTCAAATATATCAATTATAGGAGTAGCTATGGACTTGGGTGCAGGAACACCCGGAGTAGCTCTAGGTCCTTCTGCTATAAGATACGCAGGCTTAATAAAAAGGTTGATGGATATTGGGTATGATGTAGAGGATTTGGGAGATATAATGGCAGAAAAAAATCTGCCTCCCTATGAAAGTGTAGAAAAGTTAAAGTTTTTAGAGCAGGTTGTAAAGGTAAATACTGAGCTATGTTATACTGTATCCCAAATTATGGAAAGAGGGAGATTTCCCCTTATTCTTGGAGGAGACCACAGTATAGCTATCGGGTCTATCGCAGGAATTCTACAACACAAAAAGAATCCAGGCATAATCTGGTTTGATGCTCACGCAGATATAAATACCGAGGAAACCTCACCTACAGGCAATATTCATGGAATGCCTGTAGCCGTAAGCTTAGGTTTTGGCCATGAAAAGTTAACTTCCATAGGTGGAAAGGATAAAAATATAAACCCTGAAAAGATAGTATATGTAGGGTGCAGGGATGTAGATGCTGGGGAGAAAAAATTTCTTAAGGAACTTGGAATTACAGTATTCACCATGCATGAAGTAGATAAATATGGAATGCCAGAAATCATAGAAAAAGCAATTCAAATAGCAGGGAAAGATACAGATGGTATACATGTAAGCTTTGATATAGATAGTATAGACCCATTATATGTAATGGGGACTGGAACCAAGGTACCAGGTGGCTTAACCTACAGAGAAAGCAACTTTGCCCTAGAGATGATTGCTCAAACAGGAAAGCTAATATCTGCTGAATTTGTAGAAGTGAATCCTTTAATAGATCACAAGAACAGATCAGGAAAGTATGCAGCAGCCCTTATTGGGTCCCTATTAGGGGAATGGCTTATTTGATAAGAGCAAATTGTTTTGTGTATTTAGCCGTGTAAGAGAATATATTAACAAAAGCCTTTAGATAAGAACTAAAGGCTTTTGTTGTATGACAATTTAGAATTTATCGCTACCAAATACTCCATTTCTGTAATCTTCTGCTGCTTGTCTAAGCTCTTCTTTGGTGTTCATGACAAATGGACCTGCAGCAAAAGCTGGCTCATTTAAAGGCTGTCCGCTAAGTACAAGGAGCTTCGCATCCTGAGAAATATTATTTATTTCGATTTTTCCTTCCTTATTCTCAAATAGAACAAATTCATTTTCCATACAAGAGGTATTATTTACCTCTATATTTCCCTTCATAATAAGTAATCCTGTATTATAATCTCCGGGCTCTTCTAAAGTTATTTTACCTCGAGAATTCAGCTCTACAAGATATAGATTAATTGGAGAGAAGGTCATTGCAGGACCCTTTGTACCCATAACTTGACCTGCTATAACTGTAATTTCACCTATATCATCCTGGAGCTTTATTTTTCCCATATCTTTGTTTCTAATGTCTTGGTATCTAGGTTCTGTGAATTTATCCTTCTTTGGAAGGCTAATCCATAGCTGTGCTACATGGAAGGTTCCACCTTTTTCGTTGAATTCCTTCTCATGATATTCCTTATGCATAATGCCTTTTCCTGCAGTCATCCATTGGACGTCACCTGGATATATAATGCCGTGGTTTCCAGCATTATCATGATGCTCAACATTACCTTGAAAAGCTATTGTTACGGTCTCAAGTCCCCTGTGAGGATGAGGTCCTATTCCTCTTGGAGATTTAGCAGGTGGAAATTGCATAGGCACATTATAATCCATCAATGCAAAGGGTGAAAACCTATCTAAGAGATTTTTTCCCTCTGGGAAATAGTTCCTTACTCTAAAGGCAGTACCTACCCAGTGTTCTTTTTCTACGGTATATTTTTCTTCTATTGGTCTTAAGCTGCTCATTATATCACCTCTTTAGGAATCTTACCCAGAGATTTTGATATTAAACAAAAGAGTAAGGCTAAAATACAAGTCTATTATTATACCCATTAGTTACTTAACCTATTATAGACTTTAAATTAATTAATGGGTATAAATAAAGAAATTAGAAGGAGGAGCTAAATAAATGAAAGATAATATAATTTTGATAAAAACTAGTGAAGAGTACAATGAAGTAATAGGTGATTTAGATGTAGTACTTGTATATTTTAGCCTTTTGGGATGAAATGTATGTCATGATGTGTTTCCAAAGGCTTTGGAGATAGCAAATCAGTATAATCTTAGTGTAATAAAAATAGATATAAATGAGGTAAAACAAGTAGCAGGACAGAATCTAGTATTTACTGTTCCAACTATATTGTTAATAAAAGAAGGTAAGGAGATACTACGGGAGAGTAGATTTATCGACTTTCAAAATCTAGAAAGAGTATTAGGAATTGTAATGGAGGATTAAAGAGACTGATAGTCTAATTGTCTAATGATATTTAAAGCAAAGAAATGGGTAATGAAGAGGTTAAAACCAAATTTTGGTTTTTACATTTTTTTCAAAAAAATGTTATTAAAATATTGCAAATATTCAAAAACACTGTTATAATAAGTCATATTTTTAATTTAGTTATTTTAAGCAGTACCATATTAAAACGAAGGGGAAATTATGATGAAAATATTTGACTACTTAGAGGAATATGATTACGAGCAATTGGTATTCTGCCAAGACAAAACTTCAGGATTAAAGGCTATAATAGGAATACATGACACAACTTTAGGACCAGCCCTTGGTGGAACAAGATTATGGAATTATGAGAATGAAGACGATGCTATCCTTGATGTTCTTAGACTATCAAGAGGCATGACATATAAGAATGCCGCTGCAGGATTAAACCTTGGCGGAGGTAAAACTGTTATTATAGGAGACCCAAAAACCATTAAGAGTGAGGCTTTATTTAGAGCACTTGGAAGATTTGTTGAGGGTTTAAATGGTAGATATATAACTGCTGAGGATGTAAATACAACTACAGAGGATATGTCCTATGTAAATTACGAAACCGATTACGTAATGGGCTTGGAAGGAAAGAGTGGAAACCCATCCCCTGTAACAGCATATGGAACATACAGAGGTATCTTAGCCGCAGTAGAAGAAGTATATGGCTCCACTGATTTAACTGGTAAAAAGATAGCTGTACAAGGATTAGGTGCAGTTGGATATGAGCTATGTAGACTACTTAAAGAAGCAGGAGCAGAACTTATTGTAACTGCTTTAAGTAAAGCTAGTATAGATAGAGTTGTAAATGATATAGGCGCAACAGCAGTAGGTCCAGATGAAATATATGGAGTAGAATGCGATGTGTTTTCACCAAATGCTTTGGGTGCAACTATCAATGACTTCACTGTAGATAAATTAAAGTGCAAGATAGTTGCAGGAGCTGCAAATAACCAACTTAAAGAAACAAAACACGGAGACATGTTACAAGAAAAGGGCATACTTTATATTCCTGATTATATAATCAATGCAGGTGGAGTAATGAATGTAGCTGATGAGTTCGTAGGCTATAACTATGAAAAAGCAATTGCAAAAGTAACTAAAATCTACGATATCGTTAAAGAGGTTATAGCAATCTCTAAGAACGAAAACATCCCAACATACAAGGCAGCAGATAGACTAGCTGAAAAGAGAATAGAACAAATAGGCAAGGTAAGCACAATTTACAATAAAAAATAATAATTCGATAGTCAGTACCTTTTGGTACTGACTATTATTTTTCTCATAACAAGAATTATTTCTTCTTATCTGGTTACACTATGCTGTAGATAAAGATTAAGGAGGAGAAATTATGGCAGTTGTAAAAGTAATTGAAGTTCTTTCTGAATCAACAAATGGATGGGAAGCAGCCACACAAGAAGCTGTTAATGCAGCATCTAAAACTTTGAAAAACATTCAAAGCGTTTACATTAGCAATATGCAAGCAATAGTTGAAAACAACAAGGTAGTAAATTATAGAATTAATGCTAAAATATCATTTGTTGTAGAATAAAATCATATGATAAGTCAAATTAAACCCTTAAACCATTTTGGTTTCAGGGTTTAGTATTGTCAACTCAAATGAGCCTAATGGTTGTTAATTGAATTCCTCTTTGATATAATGAGTTTGAATAGCTCATATTGGAGGGATATTATGATTGTAAAATCCGAGGTTTTGAATCTATTAGAAAAAAGTGGTGAGAGCCCTATCTCAGGGCAGGAAATAGCTCAGAAACTAAATGTTTCTAGATCGGCTATTTGGAAAGCAGTAAATTCCTTACGAGATGATGGCTATATAATAAATGCAGCAACCAATAAAGGATACGTTCTAGATAAGAATAATGATATAATTTCTGAGCAGGGAATAAGGCAATATCTTGATTTAAATAGGGAAGTTCATATACTTACTTTTAATACCATAACTTCCACTAACACAGTTGCTAAAAAGATGGCAATAGATGGAGCTACTGATGGGACTATAATTATTGCCGATGAGCAGACAGAAGGACGTGGAAGATATGGAAAATCCTTTTTTTCACCAGGCGGTACAGGTATTTATATGAGCATAATAATGAAGCCAGACTTAGGTTTAGAAGATAGTCAGCTTATTACTATATATACTGCTGTAGCAGTCTGTAAGGCTATAGAACTCATTACTAATATAGAACCTAAGATTAAATGGGTAAATGATATATTTTTAAATAATAAAAAGATTTGCGGAATACTTACAGAAGCTACGAGTGATTTTGAAAGTGGTAAGATAGAAAGTATAATTATAGGAATTGGAATTAATATTCAAACTAGAGAAGTGGATTTCCCAGATGAGCTTTCATCTATAGCGGGTTCCCTTTTCCCTAAGGATGTATCAAGAAATAAGCTTATAGCAGGGATATTAAATGAAATTTTTAATAATCTTAAAGACCTAGCTACAGAGGGACTAATCAAGGAGTACAAGAATCGTTCATTTGTGCTTGGAAGGGAGATTAGCTTTTATAAAAACGAAGTAATTACTTATGGAAGAGCAATAGATATAAATAAGAATGGTAATCTTATAGTCATAGCTCAAGATGGAAAAACAGAAACCCTTAATTCAGGAGAAATAAGCATAAAGTGGGATAGTAGGGACAGGAGTTAATGTCCCTATAGTCCCAACTTATTTATCCTTTTTGGTATATGATTTAAGGCCTTGGAGCCAGCTCTAAAATTATAAAACTGGGCTCTATCAGTAAGATTTAATATCATCTGCATTAAATCTGAGCCAAACATTCTTATACTTCCTTTGGCACAGCTTCTTTCGCCAAAGGTTTTTACATCATCAACTCGCACGTTTTTTCCTATAAACATAATAGGAACTGGTTCACCTGAATGAATTAGAGTTCCAGAACTTGGTGTAGAATGATCTCCAGTCACTATCAATAAAATTTCCTGTTTTAAAGCACTTTCTACAAGAGCTTTAATCTCCGTATCGATTCTCTCAAGGACTTTAACCTTATTTAATGGATTTTTAGTATGAGCTGCTTCATCTGTATCCTTGGTATGTAGGTGTATAAACTCATAATCGCTATTTAAAGCTATTTCAACACCATTCTCGAAGCCATTATAGCGTATAAAATCCATACCTAATAATTTTGATATACCTTTCATCAACAATCCATTTGCCACAATAGCTGAAGTAAGTCCGTGTTTTTCTTCAAAGGTTGGTAAATTAGGCTTTTTTCCTGACCATTTTGTCAGCAAGAAATTGGCTGGATTTTTACCTTCCTTAATTCTTTTTAAATTTACGGGATGATATTTTAATTTTTCATAAGCATTCAATAGATATTCGTTCATGATATTAGCTGTATATATAGCATTTTCAGAAATTGTTTCAAAAGCTTCAACCTTCATAACGAAGCTATTATCATAAAAAGGATCGCTGTCAGATAACTCTGAGCTTACTTTTTCGCCTTCAAGCTTTAGAACTCCATGAACATCGATAGACTGCTTCCATAGAAAGTCTATTTCACCCATATTATCAGGAAGGACCTTCATTAGCTCGGCTACTTCTTCATTAGATAGATCACTGACCCATCTTTCCTTGATTGACAAGCCTTCTTCTTCCTTAACATAAGCCCATGACGTACAAAGATATGCTGCATTTTCTTTAAGCTCGAAGTCCCTCACTAGTGCGTTTATAATTCCCCGTCCAGGAAAATCTTCTATAGGATAACCGAATAAAAGAAAATGAGCTACTTCAGTTCCAAGGGGGAGACCTTGTTTATAGGGAATCATAATTCCTGTTTCAGCATTTTCACAGAGCTTATCTAAATTTGGAGTAAATGCAGCCTCCAATGGTGTTTTACCTCCTAATACTTCATGAGGTCTATCTCCAAGTCCATCTAATATCATAAGAACAGTCTTCAAAAAATACCACCTCGTTCTTTAATAGCCTTTATCATCATATCTTTACTGGCATTTTCATCCTCTATTAACACTTTTCCTAAAACAGTACATATTGGATAGAGGAATAAATCAAGGTATTTATTAACTTTTTCTTTATCATAATCAACTGAACCATCAACACTTAAGTAATTTCCACTAAATGCACAGCTTTGATGAGCCTTTCCCTCTTCCCAATCCCATCCAATAAGTTCTTTTACTTCTCCTCCATCCTTCATATGTCTTATAGGCATTATAAGCTCTACACCAAAGTGTTTAGCAATTTTAATATATGTGTCTAGGGACTCAGCAGTCTGGTTTAATTTAATTCTTCCATCATGGCTTTCTCTTTCCCCGGATATGATTCTAGCACCAAGCTTTAATGCAAGGGGGATTCTTACTAAATGAAAATATGCATGACATCCTATACAAGGGGTATATACACCGAAATTCTTTACATTGAAATCTAAAAATCTACCATTTATAACACTCCATAGATTTGAGTTGCTATAAAATAGCAATGGAAAAATTTTCTTTCTATCGCCGTATAGCTTTTGAATCCTTAATAGCATTTGCTCATAATTTGTTTTTAGAATATCGAAATCACCATATTCTGTAGGTGCAAATGAGGCAATGGGCAAGATATTTACGATTGATTCATCTTCTAATGCCTTCATTATTGCAGCAACACTATCTCTTCCCGCAAATTCACCTATTACTGTATCTTTTGGCAAATCCTTTATCATATTAAGCATTATAAAGCCTCCTTTAATGCTAAAATTATACCATATTTCGCCAATATAGAACATTAGTAAATAATAGCATAGTATTAAAAATATAAATGCAAATAATATTAATATAATATTTTAAAATATTGTTAAAAATGGTTTAAAGCTCTTAATTTCTGGATTTTATCTGATATAATATTATAGAATGATATAAAATCATATATTTTGTCAAAACTGGGGGGACTAGAATGAAAGTTAGAAAAGCGATAATACCTGCAGCAGGTCTTGGAACTAGATTTTTACCTGCAACTAAGGCTCAACCAAAGGAAATGCTTCCTATAGTAGATAAACCTACACTTCAATACATAATCGAGGAAGCTGTGGAGTCGGGTATAGAAGAAATTCTTATAATTACAGGAAGAAATAAAAAGAGTATAGAAGATCACTTTGATAAGTCGGTAGAGCTAGAGTTAGAGTTGGAAAGAGCAGGTAAGAATGAACTTCTAGAAGAAGTAAGAAAAATATCGGAAATGGTAAATATACATTATATAAGACAAAAGGAGCCAAAAGGTCTCGGACATGCAATACATTGTGCTAAAAGCTTTATTGGAAATGAGCCTTTTGCCGTTTTATTAGGTGATGATATAGTATACTCTGAAAAGCCTTGTTTAAAGCAGATGATAGAGGTTTATGACGAGTACAAGACAACTATTCTAGGTGTACAGGAAGTTCCGCATGGGGATGTAAATAAATATGGGATTGTAGATGTAAAGCCAATTGAAGATAGGATATATAAGGTTAAGGGTCTTGTGGAAAAGCCAGCAGTAGAGAGTGCTCCTTCCAATATTGCTATACTAGGAAGATATATAATCAATCCTGCAATATTTGAGATTTTAGAGAATACTCAGCCAGGGAAAGGTGGAGAGATACAACTTACGGATGGACTAAAGACCTTATCTCAAAAGGAAGCCATGTATGCATATGATTTTATCGGACAAAGATATGATGTAGGCGATAAAATTGGTTTTTTAAAGGCTACTGTAGAATTTGCATTGAGACGAGATGACCTGAGAGAAGGATTTATGACTTATCTTAGAGAGATTATAAAATAGTGGGGGATATAAGTTAGGTGAGTAATACTATAAATTTCTTAGAAGACTTTATAAAAGGTTTAATAATTGGAGTCGGAGCCGTAGCTCCTGGAGTAAGTGGTGGGACCTTTGCAGTTATGCTAGGTGTATATACAAAGCTTACAGAATCACTTGCAAATATATTTAATAATTTTAAAAGAAAAGTATTAATTTTATTTCCATTAGGATTGGGTATAGGTTTTGGGTTTCTATTATTTAGCAGGGTTATGGAGTATCTATTCGAGCATCATAAGTTCAATATAACCTTGCTATTTGTTGGCTTAATGCTAGGAACCATGTCTACTGTAATATCTGAAGCAAACAAGAAAGGGTTTAAGCTAAAATACTTATTTCCATGCTTATTTGCATTTTCAATAACTATACTTTTTATGGTTCTTGAAAACAGTGAGATTATCAATGTAATTCCTGACAGGGAGCCCGGTTTGTTAGCATTTACTATTTATGGAGTCATTATAGGTTTTGGAACAATAGTCCCTGGAATAAGTTCCTCATTTATATTAATGTATATTGGAGCATATGAACTTCTACTCAAAGCAATAGTAGATTTTAACTTAATGATTATTATACCAGTAGGGATTGGAGCTGTACTAAGTATTCTGTTATTTGCAAAAGTTATAACTTATATGTTTAATAGGTTTTATGGGTATACATACTATGCTGTAATAGGTTTTGTTACTGGGTCCATAATTACCATCTTACCTTTACCAGGTTCTACGGGGGAATTAATCCAAGGACTTTTAATCTGTATAATTGGATATTTTATTTCACAAAATTTGAGTAAAGTAGGTAGAAAATTAAGATGAGACATCTGAAGGTATTACTCTTCAGATGTTCTTTTTCAATTAAATTAAATCGAAGAAACATCATGGTTTAGAGAAGCTTAGACTAGTATTGGGAAAAATCACTCAAGAGAATATAAAATTAATGATAAATTAAGGTAGGGATTTATAATGAAGAAAGCTATCGGAATTGATTTAGGTGGGACAAGTATTAAGGGTGGAGTAGTAGATGAAAGCGGAGAAATATTGATAAAATTAGAACACGAAACCCCTAAGGGAGTTAGCTCCTATGAGGTTTTAAAAGGGATGGCTATGGTCATTAATGAACTTCTAAATCATCATAGTGAAATTAGAGTAATTGGTATAGGGTCTCCTGGATTTATCGATTCTGTAAATGGCAAAGTCCTGGGGCATGGAGGTAATATTCCAAATTGGAAAGGTACTGATATCAAAGGATATCTGGAAAGAATATTTTCAAATATGAATATATACGTAGAGAACGATGCCAATGTAGCAGGTATTAGTGAAGCTTGGAAAGGGGCCGGGAAGGACTTCCAAAACTTTATTATGATAACTCTTGGTACGGGCCTAGGAGGATGTATTTATACAAGAGAAACGGGACTATGGCATGGGCAAAACTTTCAAGGTGCAGAACTAGGACATGCAATCCTTTATCCCAATGGAAGGCTTTGTACTTGCGGCCAAAAGGGATGCGTAGAGCGCTATGTTTCAGGCACCGCTATTGAAATTATGTATTATGAGGCTACTAACCAAATAAGAAGGAGCAAAGATATATTTAGCCTCTATGAAAAGGATGAAAATGCAAAGAAGACAATTTATGACTTCTCTGATAATTTGGCAGTCTATATATCTACAATTAAAAATATTTTTGATCCGGAGGGTATTATTATAGGTGGCGGTTTGATAAATGCCAGGGAATATTGGTGGGATAGGATGATAAATTCCTACAACCAATATGTAAATAACCCAGAGGGGATGAAGATAGTTCCAGCTATATATCTAAATGATTCAGGAATTATAGGTGCTGCAAAGCTAGCTTTAGATGATTTGAAAAGGGTGTAGCTATGGAAAGAAAGATTTATATAGGGTCCTTTAACAATGATAACAAGGAAATGCTAAAGAAGAAAGCTTACTCATATCTTATGGAAAATAAGGGAGATAGGTTTTATTATATTCTTCCTAATAGTATACTTTTGAAAAAGTATAGAAGGGAGTTTATTGATAAGATAGGGTCTGTATTTGACCTTAATCTATATACATTTGATGATGTAGTAAACGAAATTCTTGAAGGTAATTTTAAAAAAACTGTAAATGACCCAATGAAAAGGTTGATTCTAAGAAAAGTATTAAAAAGATTAGTTCAAGAAAATCAGATTGAATATTATAAGGATTTTATAGAGATGAGGGGATTTATCGAAAGTTGTATCAATATTATAAGAGAAATCAAAAGATCCCTTATAACTCCTGAAATCTATTTAAAGAGAAGCCTTGAAGATAGTCTCTTTAGAGAAATTGGAATAATTTATATGGAATATGAAAGAGAACTAGAGCGAAATTCCCTTACAGATAGAGAGAATGACTACTTAAATTGTATAGGGCTTTTAGAAGATAATAGTTACTTGGACAATTTGGAATACGTAATAATTGATGAATTCTACGACTTCAGACCAATAGAGCTTGAAATCATAAGAGCACTTACTAATAAAGACATAGATATATATATAAATATGCCCTTTGGAAATCATAGTAATAACAGGATTTTGAAAAAAACCATAGAGCTACTTATAGATATGGGGTTTGAGACTGTTATTTTAGAAAAGGAAAATAAAAATATCTTTGAAACTCTTGGGGAAAGGCTTTTTTCAAATAGTGAGGAGAAATTCGATTATATAGATAGAATAGAGATAATTAAAAGTCCATCAAGCTATCTAGAGCTTAAAAAGGTTTTTAAAGAGATTAAAAAAAATCTCGCTTTTGGAACCAGTTTGAAGGATATGGGGCTTGTTGTATTAAATAGGAGTTATTTAAAAAACCTTAGCAGAGTTTCTCTAGAGGAAAATATACCACTAAAAACTGGAAGTGCAGCTCGTCTTATGGAACTTCCAATGATAAAGGAGTTTTGTAACCTTATAAATACTGGGATTTCACCATCAAAATCCAATATTTTAAATAGAATCAAATCTACCTACTTTTCCATTTGTAGTACGTGTTTAAAGGAAGAAATGGAATATGCCATAAGAAAGCTGAACTTTAAAGATTTAGATGAATTAGAAGAAATTATTAATGGAAGAGGCTCTATGGAAGTTTCTGAATCAATACTAGGGGATTTAATAAAGCTTATTGACGCCCTTAAAGAAGAGATCAACTCTATTCCGAAATATAAGGATATACTAAGCTATAATGATTACTTTCTTCAGCTTATAAATGATTACAATGTGGAGAGCTTAATTCTACTTAAGTTTATAGAAGATGAAGTAATCTTCAATAGAGATATAAATACCTTAGATAAGCTTAAATCCATTCTCTATAAAATGAATGAAATAGGATTAATCCAGGAACATATTAGCCTTGAGGAGTACTATTTGGTCTTAGAAGACTATCTTTCAAGTGAGGCTATTATGGAGGATTCAAATTTAGATGGACTTCAAGTTCTTAGTCCAATAAATACTAGGGGGCTGACATTTAAAAAACTTTTTATAGTTGGCCTATCCGGAGAGGATTATCCCAAATTGGATAATACTAGTTTTTTCTTAAATGATGATAATTATTATGTTTTGAAGAATATGGGTGTGGATTTAAGAAATTATCACGAAAGATTTTCAAATGAAGCATTGAAGTTTGCCACAATCATATCTTCCTGCTCTGAAAATCTATACTTATCCTATAATGAAAACTCTTTAGAGGAAGGGAAGAATATACCATCTATATTTATAGATGAAATTCTTTCAAGGATTAATGGGGAAGAGCTGGAAGAAAAGACTAGGGTTACAAATCTTGAAATGGATTATTTAATAAGCTCGAATATCGATGATTCAACTTGCGAAAGGGACTTTACCAATTCCCTTCTATACAAGAATTTTATAGGAGAGCTGGATGAAAAATATACAAGTATTCATGAAGAGAAATATCCTGGCAAATTAAATAATATAAACTCTATTGCTGAAATATTTCTAAACAGGTCATCAAAGGAGTTTAATGCATATAGTGGTAAGCTTAGTGAAACAATTGCAGATTATATTAAGACGGATTTAGATGGAAAGACATACTCCATATCATATTTAGAAGCATATTCAAAATGCCCATACTATTTTTTATTAAATAAATATTTCAATGTGGAGGAAATGGGTAGAGATGCTGAAAAATACAGTGCTTTGGATATAGGGTCTATTTATCACCAAGTATTGAATCACTATTATCGAAAATATAAGGATAAGATGGTGGATATAAAAGGTTTTAAGGAAGAGGAAACCTTTGAGGATCTTAGAAATTTAGTATATAAATATGCGGCTAAGGAAGGCTTCAAGGAAGAGGACAAAAAGGAACTTCTCTTAATTGAAAATATATATCTTAGACTAAAGAATTTAATAGGCTCTGATGTAGAACGACTTAAAAAAGTTGGGACAATTTTACCTTGGGAGTTTGAGGTAGAATTCGGTAAAGCTGAAGAATTTGAAATGGAGTTTGAAGGTAAGAAAGCCAAGCTTAGAGGGGTAATCGATAGAATTGATAAACTCCAAGATAATAAATACATGATAATAGACTATAAGTCTAGTTCATATGGTAAACAGGATATAAATAGAATCATGGAAGGAATGAGCCTCCAGCTTCCTGTATATATAATGTCTCAGAAGGATAGGGATATTGTAGCTGCATCATACATAACAATATCAGATGGTGAGTTCTTTGTATCCATGGGAATTTTAGGCGAAGCTGATTTTATCAATAAGAGACAGAAAGGCGCCATTGATAGGCTTCAATGGAATGAAATTTTATCAAATACTAAGAAAAACATATTCCAAATTATCGATTCTATATATCAGGGTGATTTTTCAGTTAACCCAAAGGACTGTTCAGATTTTTGTCCATATAAGGATATATGTAGGTATGAAAGGGTATTGGAGGTAGATTGATGGAAAATGGATATGACCCACAAAGAGATGCAATTGAAACCATAGACCGAAACGTAGCTGTAAATGCAGGTGCTGGTACAGGAAAGACAAAGGTATTGACAGAGAGATTTATCCATATTCTAGAGCATGGCAAGCTAGAGGAGGAAAAGGAAGTTGAATCAATTGTTGCCATAACCTTTACAAAAAAAGCTACTCAGGAAATGGTGGAGAGGATACGTAAAGAGCTAAGAATGAATTTTCATAGAGGAGAAAAATGGACCAGATTTTATAGGGATATGGAAAAATCCAACATATCAACTATTCACTCCTTCTGCGCAAAAGTATTAAAGGAGAACCCTATAGAATGTAAGATTGATCCCCTATTTGAAGTAATGGATGACTCTAAATCAGTTAAACTTCTAAATGATTCTATTGATGAAGCTATTGATTTATCCCTTAAAGATGAAAATTTGTTTAGACTTATGCTAAGTCTCAAAGAATATAAAACTGAAAATCTAAGAAATGATATTAGAGAAGTATATAATTTAGTAAGAACAATTGGAATAACTTTTAAAGAAGTAAAGGAAATGACAATAAATTTCTTAAATTCTTTAAAAATAAATGAGGAAGATATAAGAAAAATAAAAGAACTAATTTTATATCTTCAAAGTAAACTAACTAAAGCAAGTAACATAGTAAAGCTAAAAGATGATCCTTTATGGGTTTCTTTTGTGGAAAATAGACTTAAAGAAGAAGAGTTTTTTACTACTCTAGAGTATATAAAGTCTAAAATAGGAAATCCAACAAAGGAAGTAGAGTCAGTTCAGTTATTAAAGGAAACCTTAGATAAAGTGCTTATTTGTAAAGAAAAGAATTATAGCTGGATGTATGTAAGTATCCTAGACCTTCTGATTCTAGTTGATGATATATATACAGAGAAGAAGATAGATGAAGGTGGATTGGATTATGATGATTTACAGATAAAGGTTTTAAATCTATTTGATAATCTTAAAATAAGAGAAAAGTATCAGGAAAGATATCGATATATAATGATAGATGAGTTTCAGGATACAAATGAACTTCAGAAGAAGATTTTCTACAAGCTTTGCAGTAGGAAAAGTCCTCTGGATATGAACAATCTATTTGTAGTAGGGGATCCTAAGCAATCCATATACGGCTTTAGAGGCTCTGATATTGGAGTTTTCTATGATGTTCTAGAGGATATTGAAACCACTACTGGCAAAAAGACTATAAACCTTTCAAAGAATTATAGATCCGTGGATACGGTTCTTGAATTCATAAATGTTGTTTTCAAACAGCTTATGGATGTTAGATATGATAGTCTAATACCAGTCCATAAATCTGACAATTTAGTAGATATTGAAATACTTGAAGATATGGAATTAGAGTGTAGCACTGAAGAATCCATATTATTTGAAGCTGATTTAATTGCTCGCCGTATAAGAAAACTTGTGGATAGCGGTAACTATAATTATAAGGATATCGCCCTTCTATTTAGGGCAACTACAAGAAACTTTTATTATGAGGAAGCTTTAAAAAACTATAATATTCCATATTACAACACTGGAAGCAGACAGTTTTTTAAACGCCAAGAGATTTTAGATATTATAAATGCCCTTAAGGTAATTAGTAACCCCTATGATTTGGTTTCATTTATTGGATTTCTAAGAGGTCCCATGGCATGTCTTTCAGATATATCGATTTTTATTATCCTAAAACATATGAAATCAAATCTTTATAATACCCTAAAGGATTATATGGAAAATCAAAGCTTCAATATTCCTCTTAATGAGAAAAATAAGCTGAAATCTACCTATGAGCTCTTGACCCATATGTATGAAATCAAGGATATACTAAGTATGGATCAGGTTCTCGAAAGACTTCTAGAAAGAACTAACTTTATAGAATGGCATCTTTTAACCAGCAAGGGGAAGCAAGCTCTTGCCAATATATATAAATTTCAGGACATGGTTCTTAAATTTGGAGAAAACACAACAAAGAGCTTAGAGGACTTTATAGATTATATAGAATTACAGAAGAATGAAACTGAATCAGAAGGAGTTATAGAATCAGAAGATTCAAATGTAGTTAATCTCTTGACTATACACAAATCCAAGGGGCTTCAATTTCCTGTGGTTATTATACCTGAGATGAGTAAGGATTTAAGAAGTTACTATCCTAGATTTCTCTTTGACAAGGAACAAGGAATTGGAATAAAAGTAGATGAAATAAGTGGAAAGTATGACCTTATTCGAAAGGGATTAGATGAAAAAGAACTGGAGGAAAGAAAGAGGCTACTATATGTTGCTATGACTCGTGCAAAGAATTTGCTTATCCTTGGAAGTCAAGGAAAGGACAAGGGTTTTAAAGCTATGATAAAAGACTTAGTAAATCCGAGCCAGTACAATATGGTTAAAAGTGTGGATATAGATTCTAAGGGTACCCTTTCTATTAAATTGGTTGATTTAGATTCCTTAAAGCAACCCATAGAAGATAAGAACTTACTCCCTTTGATGAACTTACCGGATATTTCTTATAGTAAATTCGAGAGATATAGTATAAGCCAGTACTTAAGCTATAGAAGTTGTCCGAGAGTCTTTTATTATGATTATTATAAAAAGCTTCAAATTAGTATAAATAATTCTGATGATGAAATACAAGAAGAAACTCTAAAGGATGATGAAGTTTTAGAGCCAATTTCTAAAGATAAAACTGTTTCTGCTATTGATAAGGGAAATATCATTCACAAATTTTGTGAACATTATAAAATTGGTATAGATAAAGATGAACTTCTTCATGAGATAGTCACATTCTTCGGCATTCAGTTCAATAAAGAAATAAGAAATGAATTAAGACCTTTTGTGGAGAACTATATTAAATATGAGGAAAATGTAGAATATGAACAGTCTTATCGTGAGAAACCATTTCATTTAAAACTAGGAAATAGCTATATTACAGGTATAATAGATAGGATTAATATAAAAAAAGATAATATTGAAATAGTGGATTTTAAGACGAATAAACTTTTTAACAAGCAGGAACTTATTCAATATTATGAGCCTCAGCTCGGTCTTTATGCCTATGCTATAGAAAAAATCCTTAAAAGACCAGTGAATTCTGCAAACTTATTATTCCTTGAAACAGGAGAGCTTGTGAATGTGGATATAGATCAAGAAAAGAAGGAAAGGATTATTAAGGAAATACTTGAGTTTATGGATTTTGTAGAGAAACATGGCGAAATAGAATCTTATACTTGTTCTAAAAACTGTAATCCATATTGTAGACATTTAAATCTATGTAAGATTAAGAAAACAGGAGATTATTAACACTCCTGTTTTTCCTTTAAACTACTTACTAGAATAACTCCTATAACAGATGATATTAGTCCTATTCCTACAGCAAGATAATAGCCTCCGATGGAATATATAAAGGATCCCACCAAGGAGTAGAAGGTAACTGTTAAGGCATTTGTTGTATAAAATAGGTTCATAAAAGTTCCTCGGTTCTGAGGAGATATTTCGGTTGCAAAAGTTTGATATGCAGTCCAACCTCCATCAAGTCCGATTGCAAATATTGCTGCAAATATTGAAATTAGTATTGGACTTTTGAAGTAGGGAAGTGGTATTTGTGCCACTATCATAAATATAAAAAATATCCTTGATATTTTTAGTTTTCCAATTTTATCAGCAAAGATTGAAGCTAATAAAATTCCTGAAATAGTTCCAATAGCCGCAATTGTATATCCATATCCTATTTGAACCTGGTTAAGATGAAATTTCTCAGCCAAGAAGATTCCAAAGAAGGAAAGAGTAAGTGTAGGTGCAGAAGTTATGAAGAATATGGATGCAAATATTTTTTTACTCCTGGAGTCCCTCAATAAATTTAAAAATCCTTCTTTATCAAGCTTGCTGTTTTCATTAATATTAGTTTCTGGAAGCTTAAGTAACAGAATAAAGGCTATTATACCCAAAACAACAAATGGTAGATATACACTTGAAAGATTATTAAATTTTGTTATTAGAGAAGTAGCATAAATGGGTGTGAAAACTGTTGCTATACCAAAGGCTGTTCTAAGAATTCCCGAAGCTTTACCTCTGTTTTCATAGTTGATAAACTCAGAAACATATGAAAGGTTTGTTCCGCTTAATGTATAGTATCCAAGCCCTATAAAGATTCTACTAAAAGCAAATAAAATAGCAGAATTTGAGAAGCTAGCTATAAGACTTCCGGTAATAAAAAAGATTAGTGCGATATTTATTATTTTCTTCTTTCCAAATCTGTCTGCCAATATTCCAAGATAAGGTACAAATATTCCAACTGATGAAAATCCTAAATTAAAAAGTACTACCAAATTGGGCTTAATATGGAAGTATTGGGATAGAAAAGGTGCTATAGAGCCAATCATATTCATTTCGATTGCAATGATAAATTGAATTATAAAGGTAGTAATATATATTAGTATTTGATTCATAAAACCTCCTTATGGGATTTATTCTTATTTGATATTGATAATTATTTAAGCTTAAATTGAAAATAAAATGAGGGTGGATATATCTTACTATTTGTAAGAATTGTTCTTAAGCTATTCTGATAATACTAAAACAGGACAGGTAATGTCAAGAACTGTTAATGATTTAAGGCACATAACAAAATTGGCATATCATGGTCTAGAAAATATATTTATAAATCTTAATTAAATTAAACTATCCCTAAGGGGGATTTTAGAGTATATTGTCACATTTTTGTAACCTTTTCTTTATTAAATTGTAACTATTCTGTATAAAATGTATAATAGAATAGAAAGAAAAACTTCCATGAGGTGTAAGCATGAGAAACGAAAGAAGGAACATGAGAAATAAAAAAATAGCAATAATTATATCCTATATAGTCATAATAACCATAATTATAGGCGGGTTTTCAATAAATAGTTCAAATAACAGAAATGTAGCTGAAGCTGTAAACGTAGTTTATGCTCTTAGTCTAATGAATGCTGATAATCCTATTAATAAAGCTATCCAAGAGAGAATAACAGAACTAGAGCTTAAAAATGCAGAAATAAAGCTAAACAACAAGAGGAGAGAGCTGAAAGCAGAAAGACTAGTTATTGCAAGGGAAGAGGCAAAGGCTAAAGCTCAAATGCTTGCAGAAGCAAAGGCTAGGGGGAAAATAGCATATCTAACCTTCGATGATGGACCATCAAAGGTTATCACTCCACGGATATTGGAAATATTGAAACAAAATAATGTACAAGCTACTTTCTTTGTTATCGGTTATATGGCCGAAAGATATCCTGAAGTTGTTAGGAAGACCTATGAAGAAGGACATGCCATAGGGAACCATACCTATTCCCATAATTATGGATTTATCTATAATAGTTCTGAAAATTTCGTTAAAGATATAAATAGGGCAGAGCTTGTATTAAAATCTATCCTTGGGGATGAATTTTCTACTAATGTTTTAAGATTTCCAGGAGGATCTTTTGGTCAAAAAAAGAAGAAAGTTATAAATGCTGTAAAAGAGTCAGGTTATAACTATTTTGACTGGAATTCCTTAAATGGAGATGCAGAGGGTATAGATTTAACAAAGGACATACTAATAAAAAGGTTTAAAGAGACTATTAATAATAAGGGTGAGCTAATTATACTAATGCATGATACAGATATGAAGAATAGTACAGTAGAGGCTTTACCCGAGATAATCCAAATATTAAAGGATAGAGGTTATATATTCGGCCTCTTAGATGAATACTACGAATAATGAGGTGTTGAGATGAGTTGTACAATTCTTGTGATAGAAGATGAGGAATCAATAAGAAAATTCGTGAAAATCAACCTGGAGAGAGCTAATTTCAAGGTATTAGATGCTGGTTCTGGAGAAGAAGGAATTGATATAGCAAGGAATAATAAAATAGATATAGTGGTATTGGATATTATGCTACCTGGTATGGATGGCTATGAGGTTTGCAAAATCCTTAGAGGAGAGTTTCCTCATCTTGGTATTATTATGCTTACTGCAAAAAGCCAGGATATAGATAAGATTATGGGATTGGAATTTGGAACTGACGACTATATGACAAAGCCTTTCAACCCAGTAGAACTTACCTTAAGAGTGAAATCACTATCAAGAAGAATGGAAAAAGCACCTGCTGATCAAGAAGCTATAATGTCATTTCCCCCATTTAAAATCGATATTTACTCTAGAAAGTTCTACAAGGATGATGTGGAGTTAGTGCTTACTCCTACAGAATATGCTATTAGTAAGTTGTTTATGGAAAATCCAGGGAGAGCATTTAAGAGGGATGAAATTCTAAACATCGTTTGGGGTTATGATTTTGTTGGAGATTCTAAAATTGTAGATGTTAATATTAGAAGACTTAGGTCTAAGATAGAAGAAGATTCGAGCAAACCATATTATATCGAAACTGTCTGGGGAATTGGATACAGATGGAGAGATAAAGACTAGGGGTTTATATGAGAAAGAGAAGCATTAAGACCAGGCTTATAAGAAATTTCATGTTTGTCATTTTTATTACTGTGCTCTTTTTAGAGTTCGTACTGATTAATGGAATAAGAGCCTATTATTATCAGAATGTAGAGGATATTTTAACAAATCAAATAGAGTTTTCAACTAATTTCTATTCTAGATATTTTTCCTCTAGCGACTTAGAAGATATAATAATTGATGATGTAGATATATTTTGGCAACATACTACAGCACAGGTCCAGATTATTAGCTTAGAGGGGGAATTGTTGATGGATTCCCTTGGTGTAAGTAAAAATGATATAAACCTAACTACTGATATAAAGGATGCTATTGAGAAGGGTAAAGGAGTCTGGTACGGATATGTATCATATGACACTTATCCTGTAATGGCTGTGTCTGTTCCGCTAAAGTATCAGGATTCTCCAATTGGAATCATTAGATTTATATCATCTCTTAAAGAAACTAATAGCATCATTGGAGAAATAACTAGTTTTCTTGTTTGGATGGGTCTAGTTGTTGTCCTCATTTCTGGTATGATAAGTATTTTCTTGGCTGATTCCATTGTAAAGCCATTGAAGCAAATTACAGACGTTGCTGAGAAGTTAGCGGATGGGCAATTTAAAGTTAGGAGCGAAGTCAAGATAGATGATGAGATTGGAAGGCTATCTCAAACTTTGAATTATATGGCTGAAGAAATCTTAAGGAAGGAACAGCTAAAAAATGATTTTATCTCAAATATCTCCCATGAATTAAGAACCCCACTTACAAGTATTAAGGGATGGGCCATAACCTTAAAAGATGACTTGCCTGACAAGGAAATATTAAAGGATGGTTTAGATATAATTGAGAAAGAAAGCGATAGATTAAGCCAAATGGTAGAGGAGCTCTTAGACTTTTCTAGATTTACATCAGGTAGGGTAGCTCTTGAGAAAGAGAAGTTCGATATAAAGTCGACTTTAGAAATGATTTCAAAGCAGTTGAAGCCAAGAGCAAAATATAATCATATAAATTTTATATCAAATTTTGATGAGTCTATTAAAACTCTTATAGGGGATGAAAATAGGATAAAACAAGTTCTTATCAATATATTAGATAATGCAATTAAATTCACTGATGAGGGTGGAGAGGTAGAATTTAATGCCATAAAGAAAGAGAATGATTTATTAATTGAGATTATAGATTCAGGAGCAGGTATTTCTGAAATAGATTTACCATATGTAACTGAGAAATTCTATAAGGGTAAGAATAGTAAATCACATAGTGGTATAGGACTTTCCATTAGCGATGAAATTGTAAAATTACACGGTGGTACTTTAACTATCCAATCAGAGGAAGGTAAGGGAACTAGAGTAGTTGTTAAGCTACCCTTAGAGGAGGAGATTGAATGAGGTCTTTTATAATAATAATACTTGTATCCTTAGTTTTATTGTCCTCATGCACCATTGTTGAAGGGGACGTTAGGGATAGGATTACTTCTCCTGATAATATCATGCCTCCACTAGAAGGAAAGTGGGTAATTGATAAGTTATTAAAAAGTTCAATATCCCACGTTAATGAAGATGAACTACAACAAATAATAGGTAGGGAAGCATTGTTTCATAAGGATGCTGTAATTATTGTCGATAACTATACAACTAAACCCTCCTTTAAGATGAAGATTGTGAATGCAATAGATTATCTTCTATATAAGTATAAATCAACGCCATCTATTCTTGGCATTGAGGATGAAAAAGTTGAAGTTATTACAATTCTTAATGATAATGCCTATTTCTATGAATTTATTAAATTAGATGAAGAAACTATGATAGTTAATATAGATGATAGTTTTTACCGGATGAAGAGGTACGTTAAAGAGGTCAGTTTAGATGAGATAGATAGGTATATTAATATCGAAAAAAGTATGTTGAGAACCTTTGGAACAACAGAAGATGAAATCTTTCATTCAGGATTAATGATTGGATTAAAAATACCTTCATTTGATAAAGAGCTTAATGTTCCAACTTGGGATTATAAAACAATTTGGATAAACAGTCAGGAAAATACTATAAAGAGTATATACGAATTAAATCAAATTTTAATACCTAGAATTAATGGATTCTGGATTTTGGAAAACAACAGAATTGTAAAGGGTAACTCTATTAATGATGAAATAGTAGCATTTCCACAATTTAGAGTTGATGATATTTCAAATAAAGAGGATGAATTACTTGTAACATCAAATGATAACTTAATAGGGTTAAAGAATAAAGAGGAAATGCCTATGATGGCTTTCTCATCTGCAAAGTCTAAAGAGGATTTAGT